>JAQYVR010000244.1 GCA_030145395.1 Desulfobacteria bacterium | reverse complement strand
TGACTCAACGCCCGAGGGTCAACATGCGACTGTTGAAAGAATTCAAAGTGCACTGCAGTCCAATCTGCTTGTCTTAAAGACCACAGCCAACCGGCTGCTGGCCATCCCTGTTCAGAGTATCTTGAAAATAGAAATCAATCCCGCGCCACCTAAAGTTCCCGAGAACGTGATTGAAAATGTTCGGATCGTTACCTCGACATAAACAGGAGTTTCGACAGTGAAAAACAGCAAATTGACGAAATCACCACTGGCAGTAGTCGCCATGGCGGCATTGTCCCTGCTGGTCGCGGGGTGCGCCACGACAGAACATGTGTCAGTTCACGAGATCAAGAAAGTATTGGGGCCACTTGAGGAACGCGATTACTCTAGGCTCTTTCGCCTATCTTAAATTCCCGCCATTTCACCGTACTCTACTGGGTCTGAAATGGAGAGCCACTTGATGAGGTTGCAAATCCTCGGTCTATATTAGGGTGAGAGATCAATACTGCTGTGTTTTTTCTATTTCAACTTATTGGAGTCACGATCAGCCGTGACCTGCCTTATGATGCTCCTGTCGCAGCAAATGCGGCGTTGACGATGGTCTGCGCTTCTTCCTGGATTCTTCGTAGATGTTCTGCTCCTTTGAAGCTCTCCCCATATAGTTTATAGATCTCCTCCGTGCCCGAGGGACGGGCAGCAAACCAACCATTTTCCGCGACGACCTTGAGTCCTCCGATGGGCGTATCATTGCCGGGAGCGCGGGTGAGTTTGGCCATAATGGGTTCACCGGCAAGTTCGTTTGCCGTGACCATGTCAGGGGAGAGACCCTTGAATGCATCTTTCTGCTCACGGGTACACGGGGTGTCGATACGCTCGTAAATGGAGTTGCCAAATTTCTTTTCCAGGTCTCCATAAAGTTCTCCCGGATCCGTGCCGGTCCTGGCGGTGATTTCACAGGCCAACAGGTCCATGATGATCCCGTCCTTGTCCGTGGTCCAAACCGTGCCGTCTTGTCTGAGAAATGAGGCCCCGGCGCTCTCCTCGCCGGCAAAGCCGTAAGAGCCATCCAGAAGTCCATCGACAAACCATTTGAACCCTACCGGCACCTCGGAGAGTTTTCGCTTCAGATGGGCTGCCACTCGGTTGATCATGGAACTCGACACCAGTGTTTTGCCTACCGCTGCATCCTGCCGCCAGTTTGGCCTGTTCTGAAACAGGTACCAAACCGATGCAGAAAGGTAGTGATTTGGGTTGAGAAGCCCAGCGCTTCTTGTCACGATGCCGTGGCGATCAGTGTCCGTGTCATTGCCAAAGGCGATGTCAAACTTGTCCTTCAATTGGATTAAACCAGCCATGGCATAAGGCGAGGAGCAGTCCATGCGGATCTTGCCGTCCTTGTCCAGGGTCATGAAGGAAAAGGCAGGGTCAACAGCGCGATTGACTACCTCGATCGATAGCCCGTATTGCTCAGCAATAGGGTCCCAAAAGTGGACTGCCGACCCCCCCAACGGGTCCACGCCGATCTGAAGGCCCGCGCCCGCGATTGCCTCCATGTCGATGATGTGCTTGAGATCAGCAACGTACGGTCCAATGTAGTCATACTGTTGCACGGAATCCACTTTCAGCGCCTTCTCAAACGGCACACGTTTTATGTTCGCGAGCCCTTCACGGAGCATCTCATTGGCTCTATCCTGGATGGTCCTGGTTGTTTCTGTGTCTGCCGGTCCACCTTCAGGAGGGTTGTACTTCAATCCACCGTCTTCCGGCGGGTTGTGGGATGGGGTGATCACCACGCCATCAGCCATCCCGTCTTTCCTGCCCCGATTGTACGTCAGAATGGCGTGCGAGATGACCGGCGTGGGCGTGTACCCTAAATCCTTCTGGATCATAAGAGTAACGCCGGCTGCAGCAAAGACCTCAATGGCGGTCGCTAAGGCGGGCTCTGAAAGGGCGTGTGTGTCCATGCCCATGAAGAGGGGCCCCGTTATGTTTTTGGATGCTCTGTATTCACAAATGGCCTGGCTGATGGCCAGAATGTGGTCTTCGTTGAAGGTGTTTTTCAGGGACGATCCCCGGTGCCCCGACGTTCCAAAGGAGACCTGCTGAGCGGGATCCGACACATCGGGCTTCTCGGTGTGATATGCTGATATAAGCTTGGGAATATCTGCCAGCACTGATTTTGGGGCCGGCTGGCCAGCCAATTCATGTATTGCCATTTTTTCTCTCCTATACAGCCTATCTTTTCATAAATCCAGGTTCTTTTGGAAGATAAGAAAATACGAAAGCACATAATGAGCATTTAAGGTGCTCATTATGTGCTCACTAAAGTAACTTGGTAAAGGTTCTTCTTAATTTTAGTCTTTTCGCCGTAACATCAGAGTTTATTGATATAATTTTGTTAGAAATAAAGGCTTTCGAGGAAAATGCCCATTGCTTGGTTGGAGAGAGGAAGAGACGCTAAGCCAACTGAAAATACAGTCCTTTTTTCCCTGAAATACTGTCTTTTCCCCATTGTTAGGTTTTACGTTCATGATATTTAGATCTCACGAATTACCAAGTATTTTGACCAATATGTCCCATTGACAAGAATACCTTCTAGTTGCTATGAAAAGCGTTTGGGAAAATAAGCAGGGGAGGCACTCATGAAACTTCCAAAAAACAAGACTAAGATCGTGTGCACCATCGGACCCGCATCGGAATCTCCTGAAGTCCTAAAGCGGATGATCAAAGCGGGTATGAACGTGGCCCGAATCAACTTCTCTCACGGTGATTTTTCCGACCATGCGAGGGTGATCAAAAAGGTCCGGGCCGCCGCTAAAAAGGCCAAAGGGCGTGTGGCCATCATGGGGGATCTGCCCGGTCCCAAGATGCGGATTGGAGAATTCTCAGAGGAACCCATCGAACTGAAGCCCGGTGATTCCTTCTGCCTCACCACCCGAGACATCGTTGGTGACAACTCGCGAGTCTCCGTATCGTTTTCGCGGCTCCCCAAGGCCGTGAAAAAGGGAGACAGCCTGTTCCTGAATGATGGCATTATCGAGCTCAGGGTCAACAAAGTCGAAGGGAAAGATGTTCACTGCCTTGTTCGGGTGGGCGGCGAACTGCGCTCGCGAAAAGGTCTCAACCTGCCGGGCATCGACCTGGGCATTAGCGCGTTCACCAGACGTGACCACGAGTGCCTTAAATTTGCCATGGAACAGGGTGTAGACGCGGTAAGCCAATCCTTTGTGGAGACGGCGGCAGACATTCTGGCTGTGAGAAAGGCTGCAACAAAATTGGGACACAAACCTTTTATCATCGCAAAAATCGAACGGGCGGACGCCCTCGATCACATAGGTGAGATTATTCAGGTCGCAGATGGCATCATGGTGGCCAGGGGCGACCTTGGTGTGGAGATACCCATCGCTCAGATCGCCGTGGTGCAGAAGGGCCTCATGCAACAGGCAAATAGGGCAGGGAAACCGGTCATTACAGCGACCCAGATGCTGGAATCGATGAC
>JAQYVR010000227.1 GCA_030145395.1 Desulfobacteria bacterium | reverse complement strand
AAAGCTATGAGGATTCTTAAACATGAAAGATAACGATCTTGACCTGACCATACCCCGTCTGGGCGAATGTCGCATTCCGTCACCCATGGACGCGGCGAACTTTGTCAGCGACGAGGACCATAAGCTCTATCACTCAACCCTGCCGGAGATCGAGGCATTCTTGGAGCAGGGCAAAAAGCCGCCCCATTTTGAAATGGCAGGACCGCGGGAAAATATCTACTTTGACCCGTCAAAGCTCAAGTGCGGCATCGTCACTTGCGGGGGCCTCTGCCCCGGCCTCAATGACGTGATTCGAGCGATCGTCCTCGGGCAGTCGCCAAGCAATAAGTCGTGGAGTTATTGGACTGTAAGTATGCCTCATTCCTGAGGGTTGGTGCGCCTTGAACTTGGAGCTTTCTGCTTTGCCGTCTCATAAGGACTTTTTACGAAACCGCCATAATTAGGGAGACGAACAATAATGAACAGTATTGTAGAGAAAGTCACGGCAAGGATAATCGAACGGAGCCTGGAAAGCCGAAGCGGTTACCTGAAACGTCTTGAAGAGGCCAGAATTGAAGGGCCCTTTCGGCATCAGCTTCCCTGTAGTAATTTTGCACACTGCCTGGCAGTATGCGACAGCCGTGAGCGCGGGACCCTGCGGGAACGGAAAGCACCCAATATCGCGATTGTATCAGCCTATAATGACATGCTCTCGGCCCATTATACCTATGAGAAGTATCCGGCAATTATCAAGAAGACCGTAGCCGAATCAGGGGCAACCGCACAGTTTGCCGGTGGCGTACCGGCCATGTGCGACGGCGTTACCCAGGGTGAACCAGGCATGGACTTGTCTGTCATCAGCAAGGATGTGATTGCCATGGCCACTGTTATCGCGCTGTCTCATAATGTGTTTGACGGCGCGCTGATGCTGGGTATCTGTGACAAGATTCTGCCGGGTCTCCTGTTGGGCGCGTTGCAGTTCGGTTATCTCCCCGTGATCCTTGTGCCCGGCGGGCCCATGACTTCAGGGCTCCCAAACAAGGAGAAGGCCCGAGCCAGAGAGCTCTTTGCCGAGGGAAAAATCAGCCGGGACGAGATGCTTGAATACGAGTGCAGGGCCTATCACAGCATAGGAACCTGCACCTTTTATGGAACAGCCAACTCCAATCAGCTCCTGGCCGAAATGCTCGGGCTGCACCTGCCGGGATCGTCCTTTGTGAATGTGGAAACGGAACTGCGGGATGGACTGACCAGGGCAGCGGCAACCCGGATTACGGGCATGACCCATCTTGGCGACAGCTACACGCCTATTGGCCATGTGGTGAGCGAAAAATCGGTAGTCAATGCCATTGTGGGTCTCCTTGCCACCGGCGGCTCCACCAACGAGACCCTGCACCTGGTGGCAGTGGCCCGGGCTGCCGGAATCAGGATCAACTGGGATGACTTTTCCGATCTCTCTTATGTTGTGCCCCTGGTGGTACGCATATATCCCAACGGCCCTGAAGATATCAACGCCTTTCAAGCCGCCGGCGGCATGGCTTTATTGATACGAGAACTCTTAAGCAATGGATATCTCCATGACGATGTGCAGACAGTGGCTGGCCCAGGACTTGAACAATATACCCGGAAGCCGGTGCTCCAAAACGGCAATGTGGTCTGGATGGACGGGCCTGAGAAATCAGGCAATGAAGAAGTAATTGCTACAGTGGACAAACCATTCGCACCGACGGGCGGCATAAAAGTTTTGTCTGGTAATCTTGGCCGGGCGGTCATGAAGGTTTCCGCCCTGAAAGATGGGGCTGACACCCTCCTTGAGGCTCCGGCGATGGTCTTCAACAGTCAAACAGAACTTGAGAAGGCCTTTCAGGAGGGCAAACTCGATAGGGACCTGATTGCTGTTGTTCGTTTTCAGGGGCCCCAGGCCAATGGCATGCCTGAACTGCACAAGCTGATCACAAACCTCAGTATTGTCATGGACCGGGGGTATCAGGTTGGCCTGGTCACCGATGGCCGCCTGTCAGGTGCTTCCGGCAAGGTCCCTTTTGCTATCCACTTGACGCCCGAGGCGCTTTGCGGCGGCATGCTCGCCAAGGTGCAGGATGGTGACATCATCAGAATGGATGCCAAGACTGGGACCCTTGAGCTGAAGGTGAGTGAAGAGGATCTGGCAGCCAGAGAATATGCAGATCCTGATGTTGTATCCCATAGGTACGGTGTGGGCAGGCAGATATTTGCACCGTTGAGAAAAGACCTTATGGGGGCAGAGGAAGGAGCAAGCTCCCTGTTCACTTATGTTCAGGAGAGTTGTAAAGTGACGATTCCACGGGATTAATGGAGGAAGCGCATGAGCCGGAGAAACTGGAAAGTGGATGCTGAGCAAGTTCTGGCTGATGGGCCGGTCATTCCTGTGATAGTCATTCATAGGTTGGAACACGCGGTTCCGCTGGCCAGCGCCCTGGTGGCCGGGGGAGTCAGGGTTCTTGAGATCACGCTGAGGACCCCTGTGGCTGTCGAGGCGATCAGGTTGATCAGTGAAGGTGTACCTAAGGCCATCGTGGGTGCAGGTACTGTCATCAATGCTGAGGAATTGAAGGCCGTGGAACAGGCAGGCGCTCTCTTTGCCATAAGTCCTGGGTTGACGCCGGAACTGCTTGAAGCAGCAAACAAGGGGGGAATTGCCCTCATTCCCGGTGTTTCAACTATCTCCGAATTAATGACGGGGATCAGTAGGGGCTATACCCACTTCAAATTCTTTCCGGCCGAAGCTGCCGGTGGGGTGAAGACCCTGAAGGCCTTTGCCGGTCCCTTTCCGGCCATCAAATTCTGCCCCACCGGTGGTATCACGCCGGAAACATGCAATGATTATTTGGCCCTGGCCAATGTCATGTGCGTGGGCGGGTCCTGGCTGGTGCCCTCTGACGCTGTTGAAAATGAGCGCTGGGAGGAGGTCACGGCTCTGGCCAAAGAAGCGGTGCAGAAGGCACGGAGACCGTCTTGAGCTAGTCTCCTCCCCGAAAACCGGTGGCAAGGGTCGCAAATCTGGGAAGGCAGAGGCCAAGCTTATTGTACTAAATCCGGGATTTCAAGCTAGTACGGAAGGTCTCTATGCCATTGGGGCGGCCATAAGCCCGTTTTATGCAGTCATTGGCAAAGACGGTGCCTTGGAACGAAAAAAGCACACGGACCTGATCTTCACGGCAGTCAAAGACGGTGTGATGGTTGTAGAAGAAATTGCCCGGCGCAAGATATAGAGCGGCAGAATAGACGCCGTCAGTAGGACAGTTGTCTCAGGAGGTAGTGATGACAGATATGCACTCAGACGCTTTCGTGTTCTTTGGGGCCACCGGAGATCTTGCCTACAAAAAGATTTTTCCTGCCCTGCAGTCTATGATTCGGCGCGGCAGCCTGAACATACCCATCATCGCTGTTGCAAGGGGAGCTGGAGGGGTAGAGCAGATTCAGGATCGCGCCCAAAAAAGCCTTGAAGAGTACGGGGGCGGTGTTGACAAGGACGCCTTTGCCACGTTTTGCAGCCTGTTGGAATATGTCGGAGGCGACTATCAGAACGCAGCCACCTATGAGGCAATTGGTCAAAAACTCGGCACTGCTGAGCGACCCGTTTATTACCTGGCAATTCCTCCAAGCATGTTCCCTCCTGTCATCAAAGCCCTCGGGACTTCCGGGTGTTCAAGGCAAGGCAGGGTCATTATCGAGAAACCATTTGGACACGATGTGGCTTCAGCTCAGTTGCTGAATCATACGCTCGGGGAAGTGTTTGACGAATCTCGGATTTTTCGAATCGATCATTATCTCGGAAAGAACCCGGTGCATAACCTGCTCTTTTTCCGGTTTGCCAATTCCTTCCTTGAGCCCTTCTGGAACCGCAATTACGTGGAGTGCGTGAAGATCACGATGGCGGAGCAATTTGGAGTGGCCGGCCGCGGCCGATTCTATGAAGAAACAGGGGCGATTCGAGATGTGGTGCAGAACCACCTGTTGCAAGTGGTCGCATTGGTAGCCATGGAGCCGCCCACAAGTGGAGAGAGTGACGCCCTTCGCGATGAAGTGGCAAAAGTATTTAGATCAACAAGGCCTGTCGGCAAAGATGACATAATACGCGGCCAGTTTAAGGGCTATCGAGATGAAGAGGGCGTTGCTCCCGACTCACAAGTGGAGACTTTTGCTGAGATGCAGCTTCATATTGATTCTTGGCGTTGGGACGGCGTGCCTTTTTTTATCCGCGCCGGGAAGTGCATGCCAGTGACTGCTACGGAAGTTGTCGTCCAACTGAGGCGTCCGCCCCAGAAGGTATTCGGTGGACTCGAATTAGAATCCGGACAGCCAAACTACGTGAAGTTCCGCCTGGGTCCCGACGTGGGGATCGCTATTGGCGCGAGAGTCAAAAAACACGGGAAAGGACCCTATGGCAGGGACATCGAACTGGACGTTGTTCGCGAGCCAACCGGGGATGATGTAGACCCGTACGAACACCTCCTCATTGATGCCATAGCCGGGGAACCTTTTCTCTTTGCCAGGCAAGATGTGGTTGAGGTTGCATGGGGCATTGTGGAGCCCGTTTTGGATCCGTCATCAACCCCTGTCTATGAATACGAACAGGGCACATGGGGACCCAAAGAGGCCGACGACTTCGTTGCACCGCACGGAGGATGGCCTGTGCCAAGACCTATAGGATAGAAGAAGGGAGACGATCCTGGGCACCGCTACAAAGCTGTTATGGTGTTGCGGTTACACTTCAAAAACAGAGCACTTCGGCGCAGATCAGGGCCTAGGCGAAAATCTGCCACACAGATGTCATCTTTTGCGTCGCTCAATTCACCTGGACGCTTTTCTCGAGAGGTTGAAGGCCAGACTCGAGAAACGGGGACATGCTGTCATCGTCGCGGCAGAAGGGGCGGGGCAAAACCTCATGTCAGAGACAGGGCAAAAGGATGCGTCGGGCAATATCCGTTTTGAAGACATCGGGTTCTTTTTAAAAGAACGAATCAATGCCTATTTCAAAGAAATTGGAATGAAGGTGGAATTGAAATATATCGATCCGAGTTATACCATACGAAGTCTGCCGGCCAATTCCAGGGATTCGGCATTTTGTCTGCTTCTGGGTCACAATGCGGTTCACGCTGGCATGGCGGGCCGGACGAATATGGTCGTGGGACACTGGAAAAACCAGTTCACCCACGTCCCCATCCGATTGGCCGTTTCAGCGCGCAAACACATTGATCCCGAAGCCTGGTTGTGGGGCAATGTTCTTTCCTGCACGGGACAGCCAAGGAAAATGATGTAGGAGGTTTGGTGATGGAAGAAAAAGACTTTGGAGATTATCCTGATAGGAATGGGCCAGATCAGTCGATCAAATGGACACGCATACCTTATGATCAGACCCCGGACTTATCAAGATCCCCGCTGGAAATACTGCCTGACGCTCGGGAACGCATGCTCTCCCGGCTCACCTTTCTTTATGGTGAATCAGAAGCAAAGAAGTGGATGCCCGAGCTGGAACGGATCATCAAGGTCCACCATGCCTTCAAACCTCAAGAGCTGATCGAGGCTAAAAAGGCGCTTGACCCCAGGGGGCGGTTTACGGAAAGGGACATGGTCCTGATTACCTACGGTGATGCCTTTAAGGGAGAGAAAGGGGAAAACCTTGCTGCATTGCACGAAACCCTTCAGACACACAATCGCGGTGCAATCAATACCGTTCACCTCCTCCCCTTTTTCCCTTATTCCTCTGACAGGGGTTTTGCAGTGGTAGACTTCCGGTCCGTAGACCCGAAGATGGGAACCTGGGAATGCATCAAAGAGATGGACGTGGAATACGACCTCATGTTCGACGGCGTCATGAATCATTGCTCCTCCGGGTCTCAAGTGTTTCAGGGGTTTCTGCAAGGCGATCCTAGGTTTAGAGACTTTTTCATTGCCTACGATTCTCCGGACGATCTCACACCCGATCAACGCAGTAAAATCTTCCGGCCGAGAACGTCTGACATCCTGACAAGATTTGACACACTTGAAGGCTCGAAATGGGTTTGGACAACCTTTTCTTCCGATCAGATCGATTTCAATTTCAGAAATCCTGAGGTCTTACTGGATGTTATTGGAGGCCTGCTCTTCTATGTGCGTCATGGGGCGGACATTCTTCGTCTGGATGCCGTGACCTACATATGGGCGGAACCGGGAACCGAGTGTGTGCATTTGCCCCAGACTCACGCTGTCATCAAACTGCTTCGGGATGTCCTGGATTTCGTTGCCCCTGGTGTGGCCATCATCACGGAAACGAATGTGCCCCATGAAGACAACATCTCGTATTTCGGCAACGGCCATGATGAAGCGCACATGGTCTACAACTTTGCCCTGCCTCCTCTCGTTTTGCACACGTTCTACAGGGAAGACGCTACCGCCATATCAAAATGGGCACAGGGCATGAGAAACCCTTCCGATACGGCGACCTTCTTCAACATGCTCGATACCCACGACGGGGTCGGGCTCATGGGCGTCAAAGGCATCCTCTCGACGGAGGATATTGCTTTTATCGTCGAAAGAGCCGGGGAACACGGGGCCTATGTCTCATACAAAGCCACCGAGGATGGTGAGGAGCCCTATGAAATCAACACAACGTGGTGGAGCGCCGTTAACCGGGATGATAGCGATGAGGACGTTGCCTTCATGGTCAAGCGGTATCTTGCCTCAAGGAGTCTGTCGCTGGTCCTTCAAGGGGTGCCCGCTGTCTATACCCACGGGTCATTGGCCATGCCCAATGACCACGAGCTGGTCAAGACGACTAATCATAAACGGGATGTGAACCGGGGGGTGATCGATTCGGATCGTTTTGCCGAAGAGTTGAAAAATCCTCAGTCCAAAAGGTCCCATCTGCTTCGCCTGGCCAACCGGCTTAACCTGACCCGGACGCGTCAAAGGGCCTTTCATCCACAGGGGAACCAGCATGTCATCATGGTTTCCTCGGACGTTTTCGCGGTTTTGAGAACCTCTCCTGAGGGCGACGAGCGGATTTTGACACTGACGAATGTCACCCCGAGGCAGACCCGCGTGGAAATCGAGCCAGCTGAATACGGTGCCCCGGAGACTCGCTGGATGGATCTATTGAGCGAAAACGAGTGGATGACAGAAGAAGAAAAGCTCAAGGTGACATTGGAACCCTACGATATTATCTGGCTGAAACCGCTTGCTGCATCAAAGAGATGATGTGCGTATCACAAGACCAGTAACAATGTTAAAGAGCCATTCAGCCGTAAAAGCGTGGAATTTTAGAGGAGGTATTTCATGGCCAAGAAAAACGCAACCATCGATGGAAACTACGCTGCCGCTTACGTGGCCTATGCCCTGAGCGACACGGCTGCGATCTATCCCATAACACCTTCGTCGCCCATGGCAGAGCTT
>JAQYVR010000208.1 GCA_030145395.1 Desulfobacteria bacterium | reverse complement strand
GGCGGGTTTGCCGGACAGGTATACCGAGTGAAAATCCTGCATATTGATTCCCAGTCCGGGCTGATAGACGGACTTGAGATTGGGAAGATTTATGCGATGAAGATTCTTGTTCCTCCGACAGGTCTTTCGCACCTGTTTCGTAATGCCGTGTACTACGTTGGTTTCCAGGGACCCTTTCAGCTTCAGGTCAACCCGGCGGCAGCGAGGGCTGGAGCGCTTTGGCAGAAATTTGTCCGTCGGGGAGCGAAAATTAGATTTGGCAGTGAAAGCGCGGTTACAGACATACATGCAACCTTTGTTGATAGAAAGCTGGGCAGTTGCGGTGAGTTAAGTGAGTGGATAGACGGACGGGTTTGGCGTTTAGAGGTAGATGAGCGCATGGACTTGCTAAAGCGCTGGGGTAAGGGCGGTGAGGTTGATGCTGAAAATCTTGGTTCACCGGAATACAGGGCCAAGCGTGAGTTTATGCACAAGTTTGTTCAACTGTTGCACGATATGGGAGGGCATGAGTTTGCCAGGCAGTACGAGTGGTGGACCTGCAAGAGTCAGCCGAATTGTCTAAAGCGCAATGATTCCGAGGCATCTTCACCTGGAGGGTTGGTTGCGGTTGACTTCAGAGCCGGGCTTGCGCTTTTGCCGTTTTTGCCGATGAGTCCGGGGGATTTCAAACTGATTGGCAAAGGGCTTATGCGAGGCAGTCTTGTGCAGTTTGACCGGGGAGATCTGGGAAAGCTGGAAGAGTTCGTGGAAGCCCACAGTGATGAATATTCTGATATGCGCGGGATGCTAGAAGAGTTGAAGACGGCTGAAGGTGTATACAGGAGTTCGGTCCCGGATATTACGCACAATCATTTTCGCCTCATTTTTGAAAGGCGGCTATGGTCGACCATACTAGATAGTGCGTTGACAGGGTGGAAGATCAGGAATCTTGTTGATGAGCGTTCCCAAGAGAAGCTGAGGAGCAGCAGGGTTTTGACTGTGCTGTTTTTTGTGCTCGGGCTTTTTCCGGTGGCAGGCGGCTTCCTAAGAAAAGTCTGGGGTCGAGCGGATTGGCGAAAGCATTATTGGGGACTGTTGACAAGTTGGAATTACTTGCGGCGTGCATTGCGGGCGAAAGTTGTTGAGAAGACCATTGTCTGGCACAGATCAGGAAGGCTTGACGACAGGCATGCCCTGAGTGTGGCGAAACACGTTTGGCCCATGTGGTATCATTTCCCTTTAGCGATGCTGCCAGCTGGGCTTCACAGACTTTTAACTGACTGGGAGTATGTAAAGGATAGGTTGGTGTATCTGGCTGTTCGACCGGTTAGGTTATACTTTAACGCAGAATTGCGGGAGCAATGGCTTCGTGAAATGGTGACTGGGGGGAAGGAGAAAGACCTCGTTACGGGTGAAGATGCTATAGTTATCTTGTCTCAGATTAAGGAGCCATTTATACAGAAGTATCTCAAGTGTCTAGCGGTTCATCTATGTACTTTGCCGGTCACACAAATTGTGTCTGTGCTTGTGGCTATTGCATATGTTGTAATGCATCCCGAGATGCCCCGAGGGCAGGCGTGGGGTATTGGACTTGGCATTATAGCGTTATTTCAGGTGACGCCTATTTCGCCGGGTTCGATGGTTCGCGGCCTTTACGTGCTGTATCTGGTCATTAGGGAGCGGAATTTCAAGGACTATAACGTGGCAGTCTTTCTAGGGTTTTTCAAGTATGTAGGTTACTTGGCGTTCCCCATCCAGATGGGGTATCGTTACCCTGCGTTGGCCCGGTTTATGGCGGTTCACTGGGCTGCGGAAGCAGTTCATGCTGTTCCTGTGTTTGGGGAAAGAGGGGCCCTGCTGGAGCATGGGGTGTTTTGTTCGTTTTACAACTGGCCCCTGACGATACGACGTCGTATGCGAAAGCGGAGTGAAGTACGGGCTGAGATGCCGCCTCGATACTGGCATATTGCCTTGTGCGCCGTTGTCGGGTTGGGGATATTTGGGATTGCAGATCTTTTCTATCTCAGGAGGGTCGGAGAATTGCCGGGTCTCAATGAGATTTGGTGGCTTGCCGTGCTGGTGCCGTTACTTTGTGGTGCCGCAGTTACTCTGGGCGCGGGTGGAGCCGCACTGTCGAAACGGATTATTGGAGGGGCTATTTGCGGAGTTGTGGTTGGGGCCTTTTATACGGGTGTGCCCGCCATAATTGGCCATGCTGGTCCGATCGGCTTTGGTGAGATGGCAACACGTTGTCTATGGAGGGTTCTTGTTTTGACGATTTTGTCAACTATTGGGGTAATCCTGACGGAGTTGAAGTTATCGGAACCTTGAACCCATCTCCAAAATGCGTCTAAGTGCCCATAGCGGCGTTGCGGGTGGGCTTCCCGCCTTTGGCGGGACTCACATACTACGTGTATGCTGCGCTTTTTCGCCCCCCCCCGCCTTGCTGAGAACCTTTATCTTATAGATAGATCCGAAGTCCCGCCGTCAGGCGGGGCCCTGAACCCTGATCCGCAATTTTGAGATGCGTTCCAGTATTTCTTTTTCCGTCGCATGAAAAGGATACCAGAAAATCCTGCCGTTTTCATATTGACTCGAGTTTCATTTGCAGGCCATGGTAAGCTGTGGTGGTTTCTACTGTTAGAGGAGCTAAAATGAAAAGAGCAGCGCAATTGCTAGTCGTAATACTAATCATTGGTGGCCTTGTGAGCAATTGTCTGGCACAAGATGAGGAAAATCTGTTTGACGGTTTCTGGAGAACTGAAAGAGGATCTATCGTTAAAATAGATGGAAACCAGGGTGTCTTTGTCTTTACACCCGTGAAATCTTGGAAAGGATATATTAACAGAGTTGTCATAAAAAATATTCGCCAGAAAGATGACAAATGGATAGCTGAAGAATTCATTGTATCTGACGGAAAAGGTCTGTGGACAGAAGTTGAATGGGAGCTCCAGGGGAATCGCATTATTAGACATGTACTATTCCAAGGGAAGTCAGTAGCATCCTATTATGAAAGAACAGAACTTCACAGACCCCACAACGTTGATTTTGGTTTTATGTCTTATCATTTCGATTATGAAGAGGACGTTCCGTCTCCATTGAAAAGCAAGGAAGAAGGATGGTTGCCTGGTTTCTATTTGGGCTATGCTTACAAAAAGAAGGATGATCCCTATACAAGACTCTTTATGGAATACACCAATGCGGATACAGATTATGATGGAACCACGCAGCCTCCGGAGGCGATGCCGATAGTAGACACAACTGACAATGTTTTTTTCCGGCTTGAATGGGACGTTGGATACGCCTTTGATAGCGGCGAGAAGTCTTCTTTAACTCCATATATAGGGTACGGCTATCGATATTGGAAACGTGGCTTAGGGGGACCGTCTCCTTTTGACGAGGAATATACTTGGCACTACTTCCCAGTGGGGATCAGGGCCGACTTTGAGCTAAATGGCAAATGGAATATCGAGGCCAACATAGCGATGCGTTTTATGTTTGGTGGGAAGATGAGGGCTTTTCTGTCACAGATTGATTCCAGTGCCAGTGACTTTAAAGTTGATTTGGGCGACAAAACTGGATGGTTTGCTGAAATCCCTGTTCGCTACCGATTTTCTGACGCTTGGTCATTCGTAGGTACACCTTGGTACGAGTATAGTGAGATTGGCAAAAGCAACCAAGTTTATGTAATATCCCCAGGAAACTCTCTTGGCCTCTGGCATGAACCTGCAAGCACTACCCATCAGTATGGGATTAACGTTGGTTTAGCATACTCGTTTTGATGTAAATTGGACGCGAAGCGAATACCAAAACCTCCCCTGTCGCAAGTCCACACCCTCCAATCACTCATCTCACTATAGATAGTTCTGGGTCTAGAACGGCCATGGTTTCAAAGGCTCAAACCTTCCTTGAAAGAATCGGAGAACCTTTGGTTCATAGATGAATCGCAACCCACTAATCTGCTCTCTTATTTTGTATAGGCGTTCAATCCCCTCGACCACATAATCGATGTGAGAATTTGAGTACACCCTTCTTGGAATTGTGCATCTCACTAATTCGAGAGCCGGGCGGTAGTTTTCCCCAGTTTCGGGATGGCGTCCTTTTGAGACATTCCCCCTTTCCATAGTTCTCACACCTGTTTCAATGTAAATTGCTGCAGCCAATGCTTGAGCCGGATATTCGTCCTGATCCATATGGGGGAAAAAACGTTTGGCATCGATAAAAATTGCATGCGTCCCTGGAGGGACAACGATTGGTATACCGGCGTCGATGAGCTTCTGGCCAAATTCTTGCGTTTGCGCGATCCGCATTTCAATATATTCATCATCAAGGGAATCGAGAAGTCCTCGATAAAGAGCCTCTATGTCTTTGGGGTCCAGGCCTCCATTTGTAACATCACCTTCCCAAATGCGAAGCATTCTTTGGAACTTGATAGCAAGTTCTTCACTATTGCACGCAAGTATTCCTCCCATGTTGACTAGAAAGTCTTTTTTGCAGCTTATCGTACAGCCGTCTCCATAGCTGAGCATTTCTCTAAGGATCTCTTTAACGGCTTTTTCGGAATGATCCGGATCGTTCTTTTTGATCATATAAGCATTTTCAACGCAGCGAGTCGCGTCAAACATAATTGGGATGGCATGTTTTTGACATAGGCGGGAAAGTTCTTTCACATTTTGCATCGAGAAAGGCTGTCCGCCTGCCATATTAACTGACATTTCAAAGCTGATATAGGCCACGTTATGGGAGCCCACTTGATCAATTTCTTTTTCAAGCTTAGCGATATTAATATTCCCCTTCCAGGGATAGCTGTTTTTTGGATCATGAGCCTCATCGACGATGACGTCTACGAAAACACCGCCAGCCATTTCTTGGTGAAGCTTCGTAGTCGTGAAGTACATATTTCCGGGCACAATCTGCCCCGGCTTAATCATGGTCTGTGACATAATGTGTTCAGCAGCTCTCCCCTGGTGTGTGGGAATGATATGATTGAAACCGAGAATGTCACTGAATTCCCTGACAAGGTTAAGGTAGTGTTTGCTGCTGTATGGCGTATCCACTGTGTTGGTCATTCCTTCCCACTGAAAACAACTCATTGCCGAGGTTCCACTATCGGTGAGTAGATCGATGTACACATCCTCAGAATTGAGTAGAAACGTATTGTAGCCTGCCTTTTCCATGGCCTGTCTTCTATATGCCTTATCTGTCATCTTAAGCGGCTCGAATATGGCGATCTTATAGGGTTCAAAAAGGCTTTTGCCTTGTCGTTTTTCCTGGGGAAACGAGACGAATAGGCGGTGACGCTCTGGTTCAAAAATGGCCTGGTCCACATACTCCGGATTGTTCAGGAGTCTAAGTCCCGAGATTTCATCTTTATGCTCATAAACAAAGGAAATTACATCAGCGATTCTCCTCAAATGGTTTCTTGTATATGCACCTCGAGGGGGCTCTAAATTGAGAATTCGTCTGCCTCCTCCTTGGGCATGATATTGCCATGAGCCATCGATTCTTCCTCTCAGGCCACCCAGAATGTATAGACTCGCGGCCAAGACAAATTTGGGGTAGTCATCTATCGAGAGATGGGGGAGAAAACGTCCTATGTCCAGTGCTATTTCATTTCCACCCCTGTGGACAGGCACATGATTCTCTTTCAGCATGTCGTAGAGTAGCCCAATCTGAGTAGTATACCATTCGACATACCTTGTTTCTCTCATCTCTTCGATACCGACCGCAAAGACTTCCATGGCCCTGCCAGTCATGCCGCCATAGGTATGGAGACCCTCAAAAACAACAACCTGGTTTCTGAATTCCTCAAAGAACTTCGGATTGTCACTGGCAATAAAGCCCCCGATGTCTGACCTAGCATCCTGGCTCGCATCCATCAAAACAATATCTGCAAGTGAGATTATTTCTTTGGCTATTTCCATAATCTCTTGGTCATTCTTCTCAACTTTCTTGATCCAATAAGAATTTTCAAGGACATGGGAAATATCAATGACTAGGGGAACGGCATGGGAATTACATAAACTTTTAGTGGCTTCAAGGTTGGCAAAAGAAAGTGGTTGGCCATTCCAGTCTTCCGGGCAAGTCTCGAGATGAACATAGGATATTTGATCTTTACCCAGTTCTTTTAGCGACTTCTCTAATTGTTCAGTATCAATATTGCCACCAAACTTATCCGGTTCCGGATATGATAGCGCCTTTTTGCAAGTCATATCTATACTGATGCCACCATTTTCGGGCACGAGTCCTTCACATCGACCTCTGTTGTGGAGAACGGTCTGACCTTTCTTGAGTATGGTAGTCGTAAGGAGCTTCTCGGCCCCTATACCATTATGCGTTGGAACAATCTGAGAAAGACCAAGGACTTCTTTGGCGCTCTTTGCAAGATGCATATAATTACGACTGCCTGCGTATGCTTCATCACCGATCATGTATGCTGCTTTTTGATAGTGAGACCATGAGGACATGCCCCTACTTGCGAGATCAAAAGTTATGTAATCAGAGCTCACATGAAACGTGTTGAAGTGTACTTTCTTCAGAACATTCCATCTTTCGTACGGTTTCAAATTGTTGGCCTTCTTCACTTCCTTAATCTTGTATGGTTCTGATATCATGCCTTGGCTCCTTATCTAAAACCAGCTTTCCAAGCGATGGTGTAGCACTTGACACAGAATATGGTAACAAATATACCTAAGGAATCTAACTATCCGATGGGCTCGGGTGAGCCGGGGAATGCTTATCCATTGTGGCCGAGAGAATCAAGGGCCGCAAATGCCGAAAAGAAAGAACATAGAGGGATTCACGCTGATTGAACTGATGACGGTTCTTGCTGTCATCGGCCTCTTGGCAACCATTGCCATACCGAATTACTTGTGGTACTTAAAAAGGGCTCGTAATGCCTCCGCTCAGGCAGACGCCAGGAATACATATGCTGCTGCCCGAGGCTATTTTGATGACAATCCTGCCGGGTCTATCTCTTCGGTCTCAATATTGACAGCGTATGGGTTCAGACAAACAGCCGACGTGAGTGTGACTGCTGGAGGCACCCAGCAAACATTGTCAATTTTGACTTATCACGCTGCGGGAGACAAGACCTATACTGTCGACAACAAGGGGACCGTTCATGAGTAGCTTGGGTGGGCCCTGGGTCAGAGGGCAAGTCTTATCCCCTCGGATGATACTGTGTATGAATCGCCTTTAGTCTCTCCTGCGCAACATGGGTATAGATTTGTGTGGTGCTGATATCCACGTGGCCCAACATTACCTGTACCGACCGCAGATCTGCCCCGCGTTCCAACAGGTGAGTAGCAAAAGAATGTCGGAGGCTGTGAGGGGTGATTCTGTGAGAAATTCCGGTCTTTAGGGCATATTGTCTCAAGAGCTTCCAGAATCCCTGGCGTGTCATGGACATTGCCGAGCGGGTTACAAAGAGATACGGGCTTGGCCGACCCTTCAATAAGATCGGACGTCCTGATGTAAGGTAGGCATCTATCTTCTTCTTGGCCACCAGCCCTATAGGCACTATCCGCTCCTTGGAGCCCTTCCCAAGAACTCGGACAAAACAGGCCTCCAGATTGATATCTGCCATTCCGACTCTAATCAGCTCTGATACCCTGAGTCCCGCTGCGTATAGAAGTTCCAACATAGCGGCATCCCTCACCCCCAAAGGCTTGGAAGGATCAGGTGTCTCCAGAAGCTGCAACACTTCGTCCACCTTTAAGACATCGGGGAGTTTCAGGCCGGCCTTTGGCAGGTCCACAAGCTGAGCTGGATTGGCGTCTATTATCTTCTGCTGGACCAAGAATCGAAAGAATCCTCTCAAAGTCACAAGGTGTCTTGCTCTGCTTCTGGGTCCGAGGCCTGCGTCCCTTAACTCAATCAGATGTTTCAGAACAAGGGTTATATCAGCGGCCGCAATATCGGCAATATTGTTTGACCGCAAGAATTCAAGGTATAGAGTGAGGTCCCTGCTGTAGGCGACAACGGTGTTTTTGGAGAGCCCTTTTTCAACTATCAAGTAGTTGATAAACTGATCTGCCAGCTGGTCCAGGGAATTCATCTCTTACGGGCCCCTATCAATGCAAAAACAAAGCGGGTTAAGACCCGTTGAAGGCTTACTTCTTGGACCTCACAACGGGTGCCTGTTCAGAACCACCGCCCCACCTTCTACTACCACCACCACATTCTCCAGCCGTACCCCTCCCCATCCGGGTATGTAAATACCTGGCTCGACAGTGGTGACCATGCCCACTTCCAGGTTCATGGACCGGATGGGACTCAAACGCGGTCCTTCATGGGTCGCCAATCCCACACCATGCCCCAGGGCATGGCCAAAACAATCCTCGAAGCCCTTGGCAATAATGTAATTTCTCGCAATCTTGTCCACGGTCTGAGTGCTAACACCGGGCTTCATCGCTTCGACTGCCATAGATTGCGCATCTTTTACTACGTGGTAGACTTTGTCGAAAGTATCGTCAGGTGATCCGATCACCACTGTACGTGAAATATCCGAACAGTAGCCGTTAAGGCGCGCGCCCCAATCAAAGAGGATCGGTTCACCCTTTTGTATGGCTCTGTTCGTGGGGACAGCATGGGGCAGGGCAGAGTTTGGACCTGAGGCAGCAATGGGAGGAAATGCAACCGAATCTGCGCCCGCCTCTCGGAGCCCCTTTTCTATTGCCCAGGCAAGCTCTTTTTCTGTGGTTCCAGGACACAGTGTGTTGACAACCTCTTCATACACAGATTCGGATAGAGCGAGTGACTCCTTTATAGCCTCTATCTCTTGAGGTTCTTTTATCATGCGTAAGTCTTCCACCAAATTCTCAGTGGGGACCAGAGATACGGACAGGGCCTCCTCGTCCAAATGTTCTTGAAATCTCTGGAACTGCAACTGCGATACCCGCGCACTTTCAAAAGCGAGACGCTCGGTTCGAAACATTCTCAGGACTTCCGGGAGCGATGAAGCCAGGCTCTCTTTACAGCGATAGATCTCAAAACCGGGGGCTTCCATTCGTGCTTGCGTTTCATATCTTGAGTCAGTGGCAAGCAACTGTCGCTCAAGCGTGATAATAAGGGCACCTGCAGACTCGTCAAACTGACCATCTTCACCGGTGAATCCGCTCAAGTAGCGTCGGTTCTCGCCCTGCAATACCAACAAGGTATCAAAAGCCTCCTTTTGGAGGCGGGCCCTGAGTCTTGTCATGCGGTTATCGGTTGTCTGTTTCAAAACTTTGTGCCTCCCAACACCTTTCTTGGAACTCTCGGGATAGACTGCCTACTGGGGGGCGAGGCCAACGGCCTTCTGCTGTGCCACTGTATTATATAAATGACCTGTACAAGTCTATCAAGCAAAACCGGTTGAACCAAATGAGTAAATGGCTAACAGAACTGAGGGGATGGTGTCAAGGTGAACAAGCCCAAATCCACCGCCAAAAAAACGAAGCACCAATAATAATCGATACCATTGCAATAGGTTATCTCAGAGCGGGGCCGTCGAAATCTGTCACCTTGCCGAGTTAGTTGCCATGCTATTTTTTCCTTCGTTTTTTTGTCCCTTCTGGTCTGCCGATTTCACCGGATCTTCTTTGTTGGTGGGCACTTGAAGTACCCTAGTACGTCAGCGCACCCACCGCCGCGACCGGCCTGCTTCTCATACGCCCGACCTTGGTCGGGCGTAT
>JAQYVR010000195.1 GCA_030145395.1 Desulfobacteria bacterium | reverse complement strand
ATCAGCGGTCACCACTCCCCAGCCCCCACCCAGGGTGACAATGCCGACCCGATTTCCTTTGGGCAAAGGCAGCGAGGAAAAACCGGCAGACAGATCAAGCAATTCGGAGGGAACTGCCACATCCAGAACTCCTGACTGGCGGCATGCAGCCCTGAAGACGGAATCCTCTCCGCTCATGGAACCGGTGTGTGAGGCCGCAGCCGTACGTCCTGCCTCGGTTCTCCCGCCCTTTAAAACAACAATAGGTTTCTTTCGGTTTACTCGCCTTGTCACATCGAGAAAATGTTTCCCGTCACCCACACTCTCCAGATACAGAAGAATAATGCTGGTGTGGGGATCGCTCTCCAGGTATTCTAGATAATCGGTGCAGGAAAGCACGGCCTCGTTTCCTGACCCCACAAACAGAGAGACACCAATCCCCTGCTGCTCCGCCCAGTGGATAAGCTGGTTTCCTAAATTTCCCGATTGGGAGATAAAGGCCACTGATCCCCTTCTGGGCCTCGTATGGACCCCGGTTGCGAAAAGACCGGCATACGGGCAGATAATGCCCATGGTATTGGGTCCAACAAGCGTCAGGTTCTCCTTCCGGCAGATATCTGCAATATGTCTTTCAAGGTTTTTGCCCGCCTCATCGGTTTCGCTGAAGCCCGAGGTGATTAACACAACACCCTTAACGCCTTTTGCACCACACTCCTCCAGAATCCCCGGAACGGTCTTTGCCGGGGTAGTAATAAGAGCCAAATCCACGGGCTCCGGCACATCCGTGATCTGCGCGTAGACAGGCAGGCCATACATAACCCTCTCTTTTGGATTGACAGGAAAAATCTTTCCCTTAAAACCTCCTGCCATAATATTGCTGAGGATAAACTGGCCCCATTTCCCAAACGTTGAAGAAGCACCAATGACTGCCACAGATTTGGGACGAAAAACAGCATCAAGACTTGAAGTAGAACTATCCGTATTCATAAATTATTTACCTGCAATATAACTGTCAAAGCTACACCGTTCCTAATATACCTCCCTGCTCGGCGTTCTTCATCGCCTGAATGAGTAGGTCATGAACTCCTCGTTGATGAGCCATGCGTTCAAGATACGGGTAATCAAGCTGTTCTCCCTGAACTTGAAGCACGCCTAACACATCTGTCCATTGCCGTTCTGATACACTTCCACTTAATTGATACCAATAGAGTTTATGCACAATCACATCTTCTGCACTGGCTATAAAGAGCCTTTGGTTAGGTGTGTCTGAGATCTGATACTGCCCTCGCCGCCTCATCTCTTCCTGGGACGCCACATCGGCTTTCAAGAGAAAAATATCCACTTTAAACATGGTGGCAAGATGAATGACATTGAAGGAACTCCGATGCTGAATCGCCTCGTGAATCATCTCAGCATCAATGTAAAATTCTGTTTCCAGAGCATTCACAAGGTCGGGAATATGCTCAGACATGATGTCGGCAACTATATCCACATCGTTGGTTGCTCTGGGAATACCATGTAATGAACTTGCTAACGATCCGCCGACAAGATACTGAATTCCAAGCCGTTCAAATTCCTGGACAAGGCGGTGTGTGATTTGGATGGGTTCTGCCAGGAGCATATTAATAGCCCTCCTTCAGCGTATCCCAGTGAAAAACACGCTTCATTGTTTCTCGGTCGAACCACAAGGACGCTAATCGAAGATGTTGTTCGCGTTCCGAGAGAGGGCCATAGTGTTTTCGGATGCGGGCAAGCGCAAGTTGTTGCACGGCGAGTGTCAATTCACTAACTCGTTTGAGCTTTTGTTGAGGGGACATCTTGCGATATCCTGCAATGAGCATCTTCTGAATATGGGGTGGCGTATCATGGGCCTGAGTGTGCATCTCGTTCTCCTTCCAATACGGTTATGGTGTATTATCTGGTTTTGTGTGGGCTACGCTAACTTATTGAAAATTAAGGCTTAACGTTCCAAAACAGGTGTTTTCAGGCCCTATGCCGCTCTTTTTACCCCAGTCACACAGTCAGATATGAGGGAACTAAAGGGGCCGGGCGAATTATTTACACTATCCACCAGCATATTTCTCAAGGCAAGGCTAAGCTGGTCCCCGGTGGAGAAGTCTTCGCCAAAATCCGAGCAAAGCACGGCAAATGAGATTCTATTTCCACGAGCATGCGGAAACGGAGTTTGACAAGGCTGTTGAGTACTACGAAGACTGCCGGCATGGCCTCGGTATAGAGTTTGCGCAAGAAGTCTACGCGACAATTGACCGCATTGTCCAATATCCTGAGGCATGGTCGCCAATGTCCAAGAATACCCGTCGCTGCCTTGTCAACCGGTTCCCCTTTGGTGTCATTTATCAAGTCAAGTCTGGCTTCGTGCGCATCATCGCAGTTGCCGACCTTCGACGTCGCCCAG
>JAQYVR010000175.1 GCA_030145395.1 Desulfobacteria bacterium | reverse complement strand
GGACTCATCTATGAGACGTTGGACTTCCTCCCTGCTCAAACCTACAGTTTCCGGGACAGGCGACTCCTTTTCCACCTTGGGGCCTGTCAAAGGTACAACCTCTTGAATATGAGTTTCAACGCCGACTTCAGGAACGCTGCTCTCAGCTGCATACGCCACGCCAACAATCTCCTCGACCGGTATAATCCGCTCTGCCAGATGACCCGCCGAGGCTTTCAATGCAACCTTGAGTTCGGTCCTCTTAGGAACCTTAAAGGAAAACTCTCCGTTTTCATCGGTTTTGCCCTCAAGGAGCTGTTTCCCTTCGCTATCGTAGACTACCACAGTACAACCTTTGGCCGCCCTGCCTTGACTGAACTTGCTCTGTGTGTGAACAGTGTCTCCTTCCACCCAGGCAAAGATCGTGACCCTGTGGGCTATGGCGGGTGACACGTAAAATACAAGCCATAAAGACACAGAGAAAAGATAAACAATCCAGCGCCGCATGCAGGGCACCCGAGAACTACGATTAAGATCTTGGTGCATATTCCCCCTCCAGTAGTTCCGGTTTTACTCTCCTGAGAAAAAGGGCACAACTAGCTGTCAACATCCCCTCAATGAGCATTATCGGGAGATTGGCTGCAACCGCCACCTTGGCCGCAGGCAAAAAAGCCTCTCCAGTCAAATACAGCGAAAAGCCTAACAGGACAACGCTTCCCAAAACAGCACAAAAACCGCACGCGAAGGCTGACAAGGTAAATATAGGCATCTTGGCTCTAACTCTCACACCCCATCCAAACAGATAGTGGCATAGGACGGCGGGAAGGGCCATGTTCAACGTGTTCACTCCCAGGGAGGTAAGCCCCCCGTACTGGAAAAGGAGGGCCTGGAGTGCCAGGCCGACCAAGATGGCAGGAAAGGCCTTCCAGCCGAGGATCATGCCCAAGAGACCGTTCAGGACCAGGTGAACTGAAGCAGGACCAATAGGCACATGAACCAGGGAAGCCACAAAAAAAGCGGCTGAGAAGATTCCCGCGGAGGGTATTTCTTCGGTCTCAAGCTTTCTCAAGCCGATGGCGACGCCTGCTGTTGTAAGAACCGCCCCTCCTATGAGAACGCTCGGTGACAGTATGCCTTCTGTGATATGCATGCTTAGAGAAATCCCTCTTTCGCTCTTACTGCCCCACCCGGATTGCCATACCGCATTCTTGTCATCCCATGAATTGCCGGCATGTCAAACGATTATCAGCATGAATCCCGCTATGGCTGGAATTTAGACATGTCGAGCCAGTTCAACACCCGTTCACCGTGGAACCCCCGCACCTTCAATAGGGGAATCAGCAGGATCAGAAAATACCAATCTGCCTAAGGTCTCATCCTCATCTTTGTCCCAGATCAATTCTTTGATCTTCTTTCCGTCTGTCGTACCCCACCAGTTATGACTGGCATCCACATCCCAAGTCTGACCTTCCATCAGAGAAATGTTGTATTCCTCATTGTCAGAAATGTTGTTCTCACTAAGGCGTAAGCCATCCATGGCGTAAACTATAACCCCTTTCCCGTTATGCGTGACGTTGTTATACCTCACATCACAGGACGCCCCCTTTTTTCCATAGATGCCAAAGAATTTGTTATCACTGATCTGGTTATGAGTAATTGTGGGGCTTGTCCCTTTTCCAAACAGGACACCCCCGCCATTTCCGGTTATCCGATTGTAGAGTACGGGCATTACGCAGTTAGTCGTAGATTCCTTCACATTCTTCTGTCCAATAGCCACCCCGTTATCATGCAAGTAGCAGTTGGCCAAAACAACCTGGGCTCCATGGCAGTGGACCGAAGTGTGGCCATAGCTGATCTCACAGTATTCTAAGATGTTGTCCTTAGTGTCCAAAAGATTGATCGCGCCCCAGTCTGCTGGATTGGGGGACTTCTCAGCTGAGGTAAAGACGATCATTTTGTCTTTGGTTCCCTGAGCAATGATCTTTCCCCTGATAACCAACTCAGCCCGAGGGAAATAAGTCGCTTTGTCCTTGTAGAGCTTGGCAGGGCCGTATTTCTCTATTTTGACGAACTTTATTACAGTTCCAGGCATGATGGTTAATGTGGCCCCTTTAGCCACCTCTATGTCACCCTTTACGAGCACCTCTTTTTCCCAGGTCGTATCAGATTTGATAACGCCCTTTTCCATGATCAGTGGCTTTGCCAAAGCATTACCCACTGGGCAAACCAATAAGGTCATTCCGAAAACGAGCGATAACATACCCCTAATTAGAATCACACCAAACGCAGATTTCTTCAATTTGGCACCTCCATTGATAGACAATACTCCACGAAGCCTATGGGCCTGTGACCAGTTTCAGTTCCTTTTCTATGTTCTCGAGCCCGACGCTATCCGACGTAAGGGCCCGGGCCCTCGCCAATTCTTTCTGGGCCTTTTCCGACAAATTCATTTTCTCATAAACAGCAGACAAATGCACGTGGACCATCACGTCCTGCTCATTGATTTTCACTGCCTTTTTGAGGTAATCTAATGCCTCCTGATATTTTCCCGTTTTTATTGAAACAATCCCAAACCCATCCAGGGCATCAAAGTTTTGGCAATCCTTTTCAAGGATAAGTTTCAGTTCCTTTTTGGCCTCCTCCAATTGGCCGGTTCGGTATAGAGCCATGGCCAGCTTATTGTGGGTAGCAAGATCGTCCGGACTGATATACAGCCCCAGTCTGTATTGCGTAATTTGTACTGAATCCGGAAGCTTCGAAACATCCCCGTGGGCCCGTGCCAACCCGACCCACACGAGGCACAGAATAAGCGTAAGCGTCCACTTCGTCATCTTTTCCCCCTTTCCTCTTTACCTTTTTCCCAAGCATTCATTGCAAAGGCTCTCTCCGCCTTTTGCACCATAACTTCAACACTCCATCATTCCTGCCCAAAGAATGCAGACAGGTTGTTCATGGTATAAGGCTCATAAGTTGCGAGGCTACTAAAGCCTTATACCACATGCCTCAGAGAATTCGCTACGGTTGCCACTCCTATCAGAGTTATAATCGCAGCGCTGACAATGGATATCTTCCTGGCGAACTTCTTGGCATCCAGGAAGCGACTGGCCAATTTGCCTGCACTTACCACTATCATACCTACGGCTATTAACACTGCGGCCAATCCCACACTAAACAGCAGTATATAGGTAAGCCCTTCTCCAAGTCGCCCGGCGGCTACCGCAGCCAACAGGATTGCTATGGCCGCAGGACAGGGAACAAGCCCCCCGGAGACACCCAACACGAAAAGCTGCCACAGGCCCACTCTTGTTTCCTCATGGACAGCAGCACAGTGTATATCTCTTCCGTGCTCATGCTCATGTGTGTGTCTGGCGTTGTGAGTATTTGGATCATGCAGCTCATGATCATGATCGTGGTGATGGGGACTATCATGCCCATGTGATAAGTTGTGGTCATGAGAATGAAAGTGGAAAGGTTCCTTGCCACGTATCCTCCCCACAAGCATCCACATTCCCACAGCAAGGATTAGAAGACCCGCCACCAGCCCCAAATATCCGTGCAGCGATTCTTCGGTTAGCGTCAACCTGGTTGAGGCCACCTTGGCTGCAATGGCCAGAAGGATAACGCTAAACGTATGAGTTAGCGCAACCACAAGCCCAAGAACCACAGCGTCAGTCTTCTTCCCTTTGGTGCCTATCAGATAGGCAGCCACCACGGTCTTCCCGTGGCCCGGCTCCAGGGCGTGCATACCGCCCAATACGGTCGCTGTTAGGTAGTAGATCAGATTCACTCGCATATTAAGTTCTCTCGCCCGCTCCTTTTGGTCACTCAAGGCACCCCAGTGAAATACGCTGCGCTGTCACTGCCGTGAATTGCACGGGGTAAACCCCAGTGAAATAGTCCCGACAGGTCGGGAACTTAGCCCCAGTACGATAGTTCCTACCTACGGGGCGGGCGGGGCAGAAGGCATCCCACACAACAGTGGACAGGATTGGACAGTAAATTCAACCAGATAAAGCATAAAAACACAACAGAAGATTTTCTCTTCATAATCCACATAGGGATCGTGTCCATGCGCTACTTCATATCGTGAAATCTTATCCAGAGGACGGCTCCCAGCTCGACCTCTTTGCCTTCGCCATCATGTTTTATCTTGGTATCCGAGGTGCTCAGGGCTGCAAACCCCCACCAGCCGGCCTTGGGTACTGCATAGGCAAACACGCCTTTACTGTCTGCCTTGGTATGGGTTGCCATATAATCAGAAGCAGGACTGCATTTCCCATCTTCATTGTAGTACTCCACCTCCACATGAGCATACGGCACAGGTTTTCCATCAAGTTTGACAACGCCCTTGAAAACATTCTTATCTGTAAACGTCTTGAGGTCCGGACAGGTGGAAAGACCGTATGGTTTTGAGAGGGGTACAATCTCAGTTTTCAGACCAATCTCCTGGTCCCAACCCTCTTCCGTGCCAAGAGCGGTCATTACAGTTTTGGTGTAATGGATTATGAATATGCCCTCTGCCGACTCCCAGTATGGCTGAGGCTCCATGTAAAACACATGGACACCGGAGCGCTCTATCTTGTAGTCCGCAGCCCACGTCTGATGTCCTTTCGTCTTGGTGTCTTTCAGAGACCCGAGCAGGTCTGTCTCTTTGCCATTTACAACAACAGCAAATCTGCTGGGCCTAGCCAGCTCCATCCCAATATCTCCAGAGGGATGCCAGAACCTGAGATCCAATTTGATATCAGTGTTTTCTCCCTTCATGACCATCTGATCGGAGGGTATTAGCATGCCAAAATGCGCTGACGCCGGACCTGCGACCATGAGAGTGAATACCAACAACAGGGTTAAGAATGTTCCCTTTTTCACGACTACCTCCTTTTCCAAAAAAAAAGCCACGAGGAGTATCATCTTCTGATGATCATTACCTTCGTGGCGATATTGTTAGAGAGTGTATTTGTTCTTCTACCTGGACAGCGAGCGGCTTCAGCGACTCATTTGAATGTTATAGTACGAAGTCAAACAGCTTTTGTCAAGAGCAAAGGCAGGACAGCTATGTGAAAAACGCAGCCGAACACAGATGGACTCTTTACAAAGCCGTGAAAACTATTTGATGGAAATGCCAAACTATGTTAGAAAAATCATAACTTAGGTTCAAAGTTCCAAGGTTCACGGTTCAAGGTTCAAGCCTGCCCTGGTGCGACGTAACGTGTGATTCAAGACGGTTCTTCTGGGCACT
This sequence comes from Desulfobacteria bacterium, assembly GCA_030145395.1. Taxonomy (GTDB): domain Bacteria; phylum Desulfobacterota; class Desulfobacteria; order Desulfobacterales. The sequence continues at coordinate 1,863 of JAQYVR010000175.1, read as the reverse complement.
ACAACCAAGGATCCTATGAAAAGGACTGATAAACCAGGTCTGGGCCTGGGGTTAGAAAGTAATGAAGAGTACTACTCAGGTTCAAGGTTCAACGGTTCAAGGTTCAAGGTTTACCCGCCGTTTTTCTGGACGGTTAGAGAGCGATGAAGAGTACTAATTTGGTTCAAAGCTCAACGGTTGGTTGGGTTAACCGCTGAACCATTGAACCCCGTTCTGGTGAACCGTGAACCGGATAACCTGAGTAGTTACGAAGAATCGACCAATTGTCTATGGGGTGCAAATTGTCTCACTATGCGCTGAAAATCGGGGTTATCTGTCTAATTATGGCCGTTTCGATTCCCCATGGAGCTCTCGGAGAACCAAAGCCCACGAAGTCCTATATCCTGACGGCCAACATGAACCTGCGCGAAAAAAGCACCACTGCGAGCAAGATCGTTCAACCAATGAAAGAAGGCGAAGAGTTTGAGATCTTGGGTCAATATAGACGAGATGACTTTAACTCATGGTATCTGATCAAAACAAAGTCCGGGCTTACTGGCTGGTTCTGTGGAATCTATCAAGGGAAGATAAGGTTTGTAGAAGAGGAGGCTCCAGCAGAGCCGATGCCCGTACTGCATGAGATGGAAGAGATTCCGTCTGTTGCAGAGGTTGAAGAGGAGGCTCCAGCAGAGCCGATGCCGCGACTGCATGAGATGGAAGAGGTTCCGTCTGTTGTAGAGGAACCCATAGCCATAGGCCGAGAGATCTTTGTACCGGATGATTACGATACGATTGAAGAAGCAATGGAATCGGCCAGTTTCGCGGATACTGTGATTGTTAAACCGGGTACGTACAACGAACGCGTTGAAATAGTGGACGGGGTTAACCTGGTTAGCTTTGTGGGTTCTGATGGCAATGACCTGGTGGACGGTCCAGGCAACAAGAAGGTGCTGAAAAGAACGCTTAGGACCATTATTGACGGAACCGGAATAGAAGCACCTGGATACCTGGTAAGCTTTCCCAAAGACACCACTGCCCCCATGAGACTGGACGGATTCACGATCATAAACATGCCCAAATATCTGTCGGGGATAAATCTTTTCGTAGTGGAGGTTCGAGGCTGCTCACCTGAGGTGGTCAACAACATTGTAGCCGGGAATCGCAGTTGGGGCGGGATATTATCCACCGGTTTGGGGTTAGGCATGGGGCCACCTTTTGAGACAGTAGCTAGGCCTATCATTCGAAACAATGTTATCTATGACAATTACGGCCCTGGGGTAGCTAATGGACCTAATTCTGCTGCCTTGGTCGCGGATAATGAGATATTTGAAAATCGGTTTCCTAAGGCAAGAGAGGAAGATCCGGATGCACCGGGGATTGGAATGAGAGAATACGCCAGGCCGGTCATAGAAAACAATGTGTGTTACAAGAACGGTGCGGGCATAGGCGGCCTAAACCTGATCTCCCACGACCAGGCATTGATCATTAGGGGCAATATCCTCCATAATAACAGAAGGGGGGGCATTGGTTTAAGGGGTCTCGGCGGTCTGCAAACTAATGTTAAGGTGGTCATTGAAAACAACAAAATTTATGGAAACCTTAAAGCAGGCATGAGATTATCAAAGATAGATGATGCTAAGATTATATACAACACAGTTTTTGATAATGGGAAAGCAGGGTTGGCCATCTTTAATGTGGAAGCGGTGACCATTGAGGATAACGAAATCAGTGGCAATTTGACTGCGGGGATAAGGCTGTTGAATGTTCCTTCAGTTGCCGTGAGGCGCAACCATATCTACAACAATATTACGGCAGGCATAGATTTTATCGGGTGGGAAAAGTGATCAGGAACTGAACATTCACCGCCCGTCACTTGAGGCACAC
>JAQYVR010000104.1 GCA_030145395.1 Desulfobacteria bacterium | reverse complement strand
GAGGTCTGTCCAACTCAGGACGTGACGCTCAGGGACCCGAGCAGGCCGCCTCATCCGACGCCACCGTGTTCGAGTCCTTCCAGGCCCACCACTTCCCATAGAATTCATAGTGTTATGGCATTGAGGCCGGGGGATTGCCCGTTCCCCATGGTCCCTTGGTCCCGAATTCGGCATCGCACCACGCATAGAATTCATATGGTTATGTCGATGGGGCCGAGGGATGGGAATCCCTTAGTGTGAGGGGCATTGATCCGCAGCAAATATCTCTCTTTCTCCTTGAGCCCTAACGGACCAGCATCGTTCATTGACTTCGCCTCGCAATTTCAAGTTGTGATGCTGCAACTCGCTGTCTTGACATCCTATATTCCCCATTCAGGTACAACTAAATTCATAATCTTTAACCGCCAGTTTCTTGCGGAATACCTTGCGGCCATCACCAGGATGCGAGGCCCCAATCTTACCTCTAAGCTGCTTGTTCGCTATTGGCTTGCCATCGAAAGCTTTCTACAAAAGATTTCTCAGCCCTTGTGATCATAAAGTCAAAGAATGCTGCCCGGAGTATTTCTCCCGGATTCATTCTGCGGGATATCGCTTGGCTTGCTTTATCACGCGCGTATGTCAATAGTTGCACAAAACTAGCCTCGTCTACATCATTCCCTCCATCTAATTCTGTGAATAAATCTTGCATCCATTCTTCGAAGAATTCTGCCACCTCGTTTTCAAGCCGCTCGCTAACCGAGTAGACGCGCTCCCATGCATTCATCATGGGCTGAATATCAGCGCTTGGCTCCGACAAAGAGACATTGACACGCCAGGCTCCTGAGTCATCCAAGTTGTCCGTTGCTGGATATGCGTCGCAATCAACTACGATTTCTACAGCGAGTATGTCTGAGTATGGATAGAACGCTTTCCCATCCTCAAGAATATCCTTCGTTTTCTTATAATCTTGATTGCAGGTGCCGCACGTTGGAATCAAATTGCGCATATTCGCCGCGGCGAGTGGGTATTTAGATTTATGAAGATAGTGATCTAAATCCTCTCTTCTTCCCCTTACATTTTTAAGTTTGTCGAGCCCGCAGAATGGGCATACGTACTTGTTGACCTTTACAAACTCCCTATAAAACTCATGCCGCGGTTTTCCTCCATTTTTGTTTCTTCGAAAAACCGCCAAGTCCAATGTTTCGTATAGATCACCCATCAAGGCCTTAATCGCCCGCCCAAGCGGGGTATCCCAATCTATAACGCCAGCGGGAACCTCTTCTTCGCCATTACAAATCTCGGCGATATGGTTGGTATTGACTACCTGGTCATAGACCCCTTGTCGGAATGCATCATCTAGACCATCCTCGTGAAGCAAGTCAAAAACCGCCTCAAATTTTGCATCGAGCTTACAGCTCTTTTTATCTAGGGTTTCATGCAGCCAGTTGGGGAGAAGGTCATTAGAAAACGTCGTTTCTGTGATCGCGCTATGAAAAAACGCTTCCACTGCTTCCTGCATGCGGCAGCAAGGGTGATCGCCTATCTCGTAGTATCGAAAAAACAACTTAGGCTTCTTCCGATTGCTTCTTGATTATCGCCTCGTATAGCCTGCGCTTCTCTCGCGATTCCGCAAAATCTTCAACGGCTTCTTCCATCTCCGCGAGGTCCCCACGTTGCAGAATGTTCTGCATCTCCTCACGAGCGCTTTCATCAATCAAAGAATTAATAGAGAACAACTTCTTGAGGAGCGCATCAAAAGAGGCTCCGTAGGTTTCAAAATCGATGGGCTGACAATCGACCTCCGAACCGTTCCTCGTGAATTTGTAGACGTTGGACCCCCTTGAACCAGACACTATGTACGGCGAATGCGTTGATATAACGAACTCATGCGTCGAGGCACCTGGGATTGCATTGAGAATATTGTTGAATTTGGTACGCCATTCAGGGTTAAAGTGACTCTCCGGCTCATCCAATAAAAATAGTGTTCCAGGCTGGTTGAACAACAAGACTGTCCCAAACACCTGAATAAACTGGTGCTCACCGTCGCTCAGACCAGAGTAGTCAATAACCTTTTTGGGTTTCGATAGTTTTACCTTTACGTCTGCAACATCAAATAGCCGGTCTTTGGGCGCTACTACGGGGGGTCGTTCTAGAGTCCCTGTGGTGACATCCTCTTTTAGAAAAACATTACGCTGTTCTTTGCTTAGCACAAGCGCGTTCAAGAGCGACCATTTATACATAGCAAGAAAAAGAATCTCGGCCGTTTCAAATTCCTCCCTAAACTTTTGCTTCACCTTGTCCGTAAGCTCGAACTGAAATCGGTGCTCAAGCTGGTCTGGTTCATAACTTTGGCCAGCGCAGCTGGCAAACCTTTTCAAGTAGCTATCGAGCTCATCTGTGATGCGCGCAACGTTATCGGAATTCTTGCCGGCTATCTTGCGATTGAACTTGAGCTCAAAACTCGAAACCCCCTCAACGCGCGTAAACTCCTTGATAAATTCCAATTCACTTGAGCTTCGAAAAATATAATTGCAAATCAGTATTTCCGCATTGTTCTCATAATCCATATATAGCGTATTTGTATCGAAGACTGTCTTACTGAGCGACAGATCACTCCCGACGAGGGGGGCCGCCTCCCTCACCTCTTCTGAATACAGAGTGCGAGTCCGCAGGAACGGGTGACTGACTGTTTCGTTCAGGCCCGACGAATAACCGATAATTCGTCGCGGGAGCAGGGCCAAGCGCTCTTCGAAATCCTCTACCTTTGTTTTCTGATCTTTCTCATCAATAACAAAGAATTCCGCGCCAGACTTTTTCACCTTCTTGATCACTATGTGTTTAGCGGCTTCCGCAGTCGAGACGGTATACTCAAGCTCGAAATGATGATCATGCTTGCGATACTTGCTCGAAGCAGATCTCAGGCTTTTCCAGGGCAGATTAATCATCTCCAGGTAACAAAATACGTCTGCCACTGCTTCGATAAGGTTCGATTTACCTGACCCATTTAGACCAACTAGGCAAACGGGCTCCGAATCAGCGGGTAACTCATTGACAGAATGGAACTCACATTCCGTATCAGGAAGACTTCGATATCCGGTCGATATTCGAAAACGCCGTAACACAAATTTTGTAACGCTACTTGGCATGCGAGCTTGACGATTCTCTTGACTGGGTGGAGATTCTTTCATAACTCCAGCTTCCTTGATTTGATTGCCTGCAATGACCATCACTGCAGCTTGTGCAAAGGCAGCGGCTATCTGATCACTCTGCAGTAGCTTTTGTTTAAGCTTGTCGACCAACGCCATGAGTTCGTCGACTTTGGCGACAATGCGCTTTTGCTCCTCTGCCGGCGGGAACGCAAAAACCAATTTCCGTAGAGCGCCCAGAGATATGAAAGGTTGTGCACCCCCGGAAGCAACATTCTGCAGCTCGAGCGCCAATTCCTCAGTATAGATCTTGAAGTATCGCGGCAAGGTTGCTGACTTCAAAAAATACTTAAATAGAGCAACGTTTTTGACACTAAACGGACGTGGGTCCTGAACTAACACCTGGTTACCAATGTTCCCCCCAATCATGGAAAAAAGGATGTCGCCCACTTCAACAAACGACCGCTTACTTATTTCTAAATGATCTTCTTCTGAAATCCGTCGAGTGTCATCGAAATCGATCCGTCCATCCACAAAGTTTTTGCTTGTCACCAAAGGATAAGTTGTTCCTCCCACCGCATCTTTCGGCGAATCATGCGTCCCATCACGCACATCGATCGCTTCCTGCAGCCGACACCACTCCCACCCATCAGGAAGTTCAAACGGCTTTTCACTCTCCTCAATCGGGGGCAGCACCTTCTGCTTCTTAACCTTGCCGTCTTTGATCAGCTGGGCTTTTTCGGCAGCGATTTTTTTGAGGAGTTCGCTGGCCGGTTCATCCTTGGGGTCTTGCGGGACGAGTTTGCCCATGACGGTGAGTTGCAGGATTGTTTTTTTGAGTTGGTCGATGCTCCACTCGGTGGTGAAGAGGGTGGCCGTATTGGGATGCGTGAAGTCAGAGAGCCCCTGGTGACCTGCTGGAACAGACTGGCGAAAGATGACATCTTTCTTCGGGCCTTGTGTGGCCTGCCAGTGTTTGACTCGCCGCTGCAGCGTGCGTAGTAACCGCTCGG
>JAQYVR010000094.1 GCA_030145395.1 Desulfobacteria bacterium | reverse complement strand
AGAGGTGATTTTCTTGGTCGATACACAGGAAATGAAGATCATGTCATCAATCTCAAGACTGACGAAAAACTGACAGGCATCGATATCATTGTCGAACTTGTAGAATAATTCTCCAACCTTTTAGTGGGAAAGCTCAAATCTGCTTCTTTATGTTTTTCTTCTTTTCCGTTATACGGAGCTGGTTCATGAAACTTTTGTTAAGGATCTCAATTTTACTTTGTGTTGCTTTACTCCTTGGTTCTTACGTATGGGCCCATGAAGATAAGCCACCGATTGTTCAAGAGCTTGGTGAGACTATTCCCGGAACAGGCTTTGAAGGCCGAGTTGTCATCGATGGAGCAGTTGTTCCGGGCGCTAAAGTTTACGCCTATCTGTCCTTTGCAGATTTTATTGCCTCCAAGCCCTATGCAAGCTCGGCAATTACGACTGACGACGGCAAATATGTGCTGGACCTTCCGAAAGGGAACTTTTACCTGGTCGCCAAATCCCGCAAGGACCTTTCCCATGATGGCCCTGTGGTTGCAGGCGATTATTTTTCTTTTCAGGGGTCAAACCCGATCACAGTCAACCCTGGGACCTATAACCACGTGGGTTTCTCGATGCTGCCCTATGATGAGGAAGTTATTTACGAAGACTATGACGATGAGGGCGCTGGTGCTCTGGCGGGTGTAGTCACTCTCGATGGAGACCCTCTGGATGGTGTCTACATCTCCCTGTATGTGGACACAGAAGATGACCTGCGTGGCTCAGTTTATGCCAGTTCACCACCCACGGGTAAAAGTGGTGTGTTTCAATTCGAATACCTGCCTGAAGTTGAATACTACGTCGTAGCCCGCAAACGAGAGTCCGGCTCCCCCGCAGGCCCGCTGAATGATGGTGATTATTTCGGGTTTTTCCCTGCTAATCCGCTACAAATCAAGTCGGGGAAACTCGCCAGGATAAAGATTCCGGTCGTTACCAAAGCCGGAGAGATAGGGCAAGAAGACAGCCTCTTCCGCGACACCGGCACAAAGATTACAGGCACCATCAAGGATATGGAGGGCAAGATTGTCCCGGGGGTCTACGTATTCGGCTATGTGGATAAGGTTATGGCCCACAAGAGACCTGAGTTCATCTCCAAAGCAGTTGATGAAAAAGGCCGCTACACTCTCAACCTTTCTCAAGGCGGAACATACTATATCGGCGTACGTTCGAGTTACGGAGACACACCTGCACTCGGTGAGTGGTATGGGCGTTGGGAAGGCGCTGGTGATCATTCCGTCGCCTTGGAAACAGGCGAAACCCTCGAAGGTATCGACATGACTGTCGAGCAAATCCTTCCCTGAAAACCACAAGGCCTCTTTTCCCCAAAGAGTAGTGGTTACTCCTGTTTATGGGGCAACGGGAAGGAGCAAGAGCGATGCGCATCAAGTACTTCATTATTTCGGTTCTAGTTCTGATAAGTGCATCAGCCTGGGCTGCCGACAAACCACTATATCTTGACAAAGCCTATATCACTGAAGACACAACCTGGGGCGGGACTGTGATCCTCAAAGGCCAGAATGTCGTGCGACGCGGCGTCACCCTGACCATTTTGCCGGGCACTGTCATCAAGTTTGCCTGGATTGATGAAGACGGTGACGATATTGGCGATGGCGAACTCACGGTGGAGGGCCGCATTATCGCTAAAGGGACAAAGGAAGAGCGGATACTCTTCACCTCGGCCAAAG
>JAQYVR010000058.1 GCA_030145395.1 Desulfobacteria bacterium | reverse complement strand
CTATCTAATGAAATTAGGTCTTATGAATAACCCTTCCGCACCTGTCTATGATGAGATTATCTCTTGTGCACAGGCAGGCTTCGACTTTGTGGACCTCACCATCGAAGGGCCAAACGCGGCAAATCCAGACCCGGAAAAGGTCCATGCACTCCTTGACCAACATAATCTGGCCGTTGTCGGGCACACCGACCCCTGTCTCCCGTATGCTTACCCTATCCAATCGGTGCGTAAAGCCTGTTTCGAGGAACTTGAACGCTGTGCAAGGATCTTTTCTGCTGCAGGGGCAACGATCATGAATGTCCATCCTTGTTATTACTCTCCCCCTGCCATGAAGGGAGATCTGGTCCGTCTGAATATTGAGGCCTTAATACCCCTGGCAAAGATGGCCGAGTCCGTAGGACTTACCCTTGTTCTTGAAAACTTCATGGCCCCGTTTGATTCTGTCTCTGCATGTGCCCACCTTCTTGAAGAGGTTCCGGGGCTTCATATCCATCTCGATTTCGGTCACGCAAATCTAGGGGCGGATGACGGCGCGAGCTTTTGTGAACACTTAGGTAAGCGCATCAAGCACGTCCATTTTTCGGATAACAAGGGAACCGAAGATGACCACATGCCTCTGGGCACCGGGAACATTGACTGGGGAAAAGCAGTCTCTGCACTGAAATCTATCGGATATGATGGCACCATCACCCTCGAGGTCTTTGGCGATGACAAGACTGCGTTGCCACAGCAACTAGAGATCAGCCGAAAGCTTGTGCTCGATCTTTGGAACCAATAAACAGATGGGAGGCGGTTAAGATGAGCCTTTTGAGCCTATTGCAAGTTGTTAAAAAAAATACCAGATTGACCCGTAGACAGGCGTGCCAGTTCGCGGGGATGTTAGGGCTCACTTTTTCCGGCTTAGACCAATTTCAGACAAGACATGCCTCTGCACAAGGCCGAAAAGTTTTTGACAAGGAGGACCCCGTGAATCTTCCTACACCTAACACTCATGGAAATCTTGCCGTGGAAAAGGCCATAAAACAGAGGAGGACCGTAAGGTCCTTTGCTGATGAGCCCGTTACAATCGATCACCTTTCGCAAATCCTATGGGCTGCCCAAGGCGTCACGGACGAAGGCGGCCTGAAACGAGCAACTCCCTCAGGGGGTGCCCTCTACCCGATAGATGTCTACGCTGTTGTGGGCAAAAATGGCGTCCGTGGGTTGGCCCGGGGGGTATACCTTTATGATCCACCCCTTCACTCAATCCGGAAGATCGTTGTCACAGATCAAAGGGAGGATGCTGCCGTAGCCGCCCTAAAACAGATGTGGATGGCCACCGCACCTGTCATCTTGGTGCTCACAGCTGAATACACTCGCATAACCGTCAAGTACGGCAAGCGGGGTAAGAGGTATGCTATGATTGAGGTCGGCCACATCGGTCAAAATGTTTTTTTGCAGTGTGAAACACTCGGGTTAGCAGCAGGCATCGTGGGGGCCTTTGACGACAAAGACGTTGCCAGGGCCATCAACGCAAAGAACGACCACGAACCTCTCATCATGATGCCCGTGGGATGGGAACGCTGATTTGAGTAACAAGCGTGTTTGTGATATGGACGTGAAGGGATGAGGGGGTTTTTCCCGCAGCCGAACATCCCATCCTGCCGCAGGCAGACTCTCAGCTTTTAACAACCCAATGAAGGAGATGCATCATGGAGCCAATCAAAGTAATGGTCAATGGACTCCCCGGCAACATGTCTAACAAAGCAGCCGAACATATCCTGCAAGACAGCGGCCTGAAACTCATCCCTTATGCACTCACCGGGCCTGAAATTGAAGCCACCGAAACCCAAGTCGGCCCCGAGGCTGTCAAGCTGATCAAGCCGGACGAGAGTCAACAGATGATAGAATCAATCAAAAGAGATGAAGGGATGGTTATATGTGTGGACTATACCCATCCTAACGCCGTTAACGACAATGCAGCCTTTTACTGTGAGAATGGCATCCCTTTTGTCATGGGAACCACCGGCGGAGACAGGGCGGCCCTGGCGGAGGCAGTTCAGAAGTCCGAGGTTGCAGCAGTGATTGCCCCAAACATGGCCAAACAGATCGTAGCCTTCCAGGCTATGATGGAATATGCTGCTGACACCTTTCCTGGTGTCTTCAAGGGATATGGCTTGGAGATCAAAGAAAGCCACCAGCAAGGCAAAGCCGATACGAGTGGCACGGCAAAGGCCATGATCGGTTATTTTAACGACTTGGGTATCCCGTTCTCCAAGGATCAAATCACGATGGAACGCGACCCAGAGGTTCAGCGATCTGAATGGGGTGTCCCCGAACCTTATTTGAGCGGGCACGGGTGGCACACTTATGCGCTCCGCTCGGAAGATGACACTGTCTGCTTTCAATTCACCCATAATGTCAATGGGCGGGACATCTATGCCTGGGGCACAGTGAACGCCATCCATTATCTGGCCAAAAAGGTCGGTGAAGGGGCTAAGGGGCGTGTATTCACCATGATCGATGTCCTGAAGGGGGTTTAAGGATGCGTGATGTAATAGCCCTTGTGATGGCTGGCGGCAAAGGGGAACGCCTCCATCCTCTGACCTTGGACCGCTCAAAGCCCGCAGTGCCATTTGGGGGTATATATCGAATCATAGATATCACGCTCAGCAACTGCATCAATTCAAACATCTACAAAATCATCGTCCTGCCACAGTACAAGGCCCAGTCATTGGTGGAGCACCTGGAAGCTGGGTGGAACATATTCAGCTATGCCCTTGGCCACTTCATGAAGGTAGTGCCTCCCCAGATGCGCGTGGGGGAAGACTGGTACCGAGGTACTGCCGATTCGGTCAGACAGAATCTCTACCTCATAGAACGCGAATCTCCGGAATATCTGCTCATACTCTCAGGCGATCACGTCTATAAGATGGACTACGCCCTATTCAGGGCCTACCACGAAGAAAAAGGTGCAGATATCACCGTTTCCGTAATTGAAGTTCCGATTTCACAGGCCTATCGTTTTGGGATTGTGGAGGTTGCGGACGATTACTCTATCACAGGTTTTAAAGAAAAACCGGCTTCCGCAGAACCAATGCCTGGAGATTCAGGTCACGTTCTAGCCTCTATGGGAGTTTACATTTTCAAGACTGAGGTGATGATAGACCTCCTTAAGTCAACTGACAAAGACGATTTTGGCCGAGACATCATTCCAATGGCACTCGAAAAGTATTCGCTCTCCGCTTTTCCGTACAAGAAAGAGAATAGTATTGAGGATTTCGTGTACACTATTGACGAGGACGGTAGCCGGGTGCGCGTCCTCGAACCTCGTATACGGGATTCATCCTACTGGCGGGATGTCGGTGATCTGGATGCTTACTGGAATGCTAACATGGACCTGACGGGTGTGGATCCCAACTTCAACCTGTATGGCAGCAAGTGGCCGCTAAGGACATTTCAGGCGCAATATCCACCTGTCAAAACGATCTTCCGGGACACAGCCTCAAAAAGAACCGGCATGGCAATGGACTCCATTGTGGGCCAAGGTTCTATCATCAGTGGCGGCATTGTCAAGACTTCGGTGCTCTCGCATAATGTGATCGTCAACAGCTGGTCGGAAGTTTGTGAGTCGGTGATCATGGCTGATGTGGAGATAGGCAGACACAGCAAGATTATGAAAGCCATCATCGATAAAGCAAATCGAATCCCGCCGAATATTGAAATCGGATACAACCCGGAAGAGGACCGAAAGAGGTTTACGGTCACTCCTCGGGGAATAGTGGTCGTACCCAAGAAAACCTTTCAGTAAAAACCACGCCAAGAAAAAAAGGGCGGGATTTCTAATCCCACCCTTTCTCTTTTTCCATCTCTTCTTCTGCTCTATTCAGTCCTATTTCTTAACATCTCCCGCTTCAAATTCGGTCAACCATTTCTTGATCTTTACAATCTCCTGATCAATAGCCTTGGCTTGTGCAGGGTCATATTCTTTGGCCATCTTCAAGTGACGATCTAAAGCCTCACGATATAGATCTGCAAGCTGCTTTTCACCTTTGCTGATCTTGTGCTCCGCTATAGCATATTCGATGGCTGCCAGGTTCTTTGTTATCATGTTCTTCTCAAGGTCTGTTGAGGCAACAGGTATAGCTTGTGTCAAATACCCCTTGGCTGTCTCAAAATCGTCTATCGTCCCTTTACTGCGGGCCAGCTCTCCCTTGCCCAGTAAAACCAAGAAGTTTATGCTGTTCAAACGACTCTGCGCCTCTTGCCGCCTACTGTCGGACATGGCGTATTCTGAGGCGCGCGCCAGATAAGATTTGGCTGCCTTCAGATCCGGTGTTGCCCCGGTCTTTAGTATCTCATCTGCCCGCTTGACGAAGTAGTCAGACAGGATGCCATACGCCTGCTTCTTCGTGTAAGACTTTTGCTTAGGCACATTGTTAAGGATCCTCAGATCCGAGAAGCTGGCTACGAGTTTCTTGCCCATTGGGGCAAACGTGCCCTGCCCGAGCTGAACCATTCGGTCTTTCTGTCTGAAATAGAACTTGCTCGAATTGGACAAACTCACCAGCAAGAGGATGGCGATAACGCATGCAAAAGCACCGATTGCGTATTTGAAGGTCTTGTCCATAGGCTCTCGTGGAGGGGGTGTATAAGGTGGCTCCTTAACCGTCTTTGGCTCAGCTGCCCCTGGGGACGGCTTTTTTTCAGGCGAAGCCGCTTTTTCGGGTCCCTTCGATGCTTCTTCATCAAAGCGCTTAAGCAGCAGTTTTCTGGTTCTTTCATTGTCCTGTTTGCTTGTCATTGTCTGGGTCTCCTCAATGGCCAATTTGCTTTCAGCCAATACTTTTCCTTCACTCTTTTCAAGATTGATAAATCGTTGCCACACTTCATCAGAAACCGGATTTCCAATCTCAAGCCCATCAAGGCCCTTTGCCTTAAAACGTTTCAACCATGTGTAATAGGTTGACTGGGAAAGTCCAAGCTCTTCAAGTGTGGCCTTTACCGGAACCGAAGATTGCTTTACCGCATCCAGGACCGCCTTTTTTCTTTTGGATTGCTCTCCTCCACCAACGGCCTTGGTCTTTTGCGGTTTTTTGTTAGTTGATCTGAGCAAACTTTTTCGGCCTGCCATAGACTTAGCCTCGCATCATCAAGCTGTCTGTTTGGAAAACCGCCTTATACAAAACTTTGCTCTTTTTGTAAAGCGATTTCTCCGGCCTAAGCCAAGATTTCATCTGTCAAGGCCATATAATCGCCAGCTCCTGTGCTGGACCGTCTGAAGAAGACGACTGGTTTACCATAATAGGCGCTTTCGGCAATGGTGGTATTCACGCGAATAACCGTATCGAACAGCCCACCCTGGAAGCGTTCGTCCGCCCGGAGGCTATCCAGCACTATGTTTGAAACCCTTGTCCGCTGGTCAAAAAATGTAGGGAGCACGCCTGTGATCTTTATATCGGGATTGATCTCTTCCCTTATCACCGAGACAGTCTCAAGGAGTTCATCCAACGCACCATAAGAATACGGGTGGGTTTGACACGGAACAAGAATCTCCTGGGCAAAGGCAAACACATTGACAGTCAGAACAGAAAGGCTTGGCGGCGTGTCGACCAGAATAAAATCATATAGATCCAACACCGGCGCCAGGGCCTCCTTGAGTCGATTCTCACGACCCGGCTCGTCCACCAGTTCTATTTCAACTCCAGAAAGATCCGCATGGGATGGAAGAAGATCAAGATGCTCCCAGGCCGTTTTAACAATAGCAGCCTGAGCAGGCACAGGCTCAGACACCTTGATAACGTCATAGACTGAAGGACTGTCCTGGTCCAAGCTCACGCCAAGCCCCTTGGTCGCATTCAACTGCGGGTCCATGTCAACGATCAGGACATCTTTCCCTTTTGTCGAAAGGCCTGCTCCCAGATTGATTACGGTTACGGTTTTGCCCACACCGCCTTTTTCGTTGACCACCGCAATTATCCTTGCCTTCTTTCCGGTCATAACAACCCCCCGCTCTCTCTATTCGAAATTCGTTGTTTTATGGAGCCCCTCGGGTAAACCCGTGGTCCCACTAAAGTACCCGTCTTCGCCTTCGGCTACGACGCGGTTATCCGCCTCAGCTTCGGGGCGACATCGCGCCGTAGCATATTGATTGTTTGCGCATTCATCCACGGGCAAGCCCATGGTCTTCTGCGAAGGCGGATAAATATTGTTGTATTTTTTTTCATTGAATATGCTATATGGGGTTCGCGCCAACAAAGCCAAATTCACCGCCAAAAAAACGAAGCACCAACAATAATCGATACCATTGCAACGGGTTATCTCAGAGCGGGGCTGCCGAAAACTGTCACCTTGCCGAGTTAGTTGCGAGGCTATTCTTTCCTTCGTTTTTTTGGCCCTTCGGGTCTGCCGATTTCACCGGATCTTCTTTGTTGGTGGGCACTTGAAGTACCTTAGTACGTCGGCGCACCCACCGCCGTGACCGGCCTGCTTCTCATACGCCCGACTTTGGTCGGGCGTATGAGAAGCTATCTGAAATCAAAAAGATCCCTTACCGGGAAGCTCTCGGACGTTTAAGTCTGAGAGCTTCAATCTCCGGCAAACTTGACAGACGGTGGATCCGGGCAGACAAGCCTGTATTGAACCTGGCATTTGATGAAGTCCTGTAAGAACGCCTTGACGATTCTTGCTTGCAAAACAGCATGAACAAACGCCATGAAACAATACGGCCATAGCTCGAAGAAGCCCTTAGGAAGTACCGGGGGCGCAATAGAATGCTAACCTACTCCTAAGAACAGGATCGCCATCGGCACAGTGCATCTATAGTCCATCCAAGAGGAGGTTTAGTTATGGACATCCTTTTCATGGTAATTGTTGTGTTTCTTCTGGTATTGGTTCTGGCAATGCAGTTTCAGATCGGCCAGTTGAGCAAAAAGATTGATCACCTCTTGAAACCCAAAAAGACGAAGTGGTGAGAATACTTTCCGCAGGGAAGTAAAAGCCTGATGCCCGGTCCTGGAATAGAAAGATCACTTTAAGAGAACAGGACCCCTCGTCAAGACGCGGGGATGCGATTGCCACGCCGCTATAAGGAGGTTGGTTATGAATATCGTCACCTTGGTTGTTGTTATGTTCCTCTTGGTGTTAGTACTTGCTATGCAAGTTCAGATCGGCGAAATAAACAAGAAGCTTGATGAATTCTTAAAGCGCACCGGCAGATTGCCATAATGCCTTGTAGACGGAAATCGCAACCCCAAAACATCGCCTTTACCAATAGAGTGTTATGAAATGGATCTTAAGACCCCGTTTCTCTTAGAGAGGTGGGGTTTTGGCTTTATATGATACCCAGGTGCCCCTTCTTACTGTGAGAGAAAGGCAGGAAAAAAGATGAGAGAACTGGTGGTCGCATTTCTGGTTTGTTCGTTTACTCTATTCTCGTCTACGGTCATGGCCCAGAACACGAATGCACGCAAACTGAGTTATTTTGGTATTACTGCTGGAGGCGTGTATCCGATGGAGTTGGACAGCGATGCGGACCCCTTGGACAATATTTCCTTGCCCAGTGTACGCCTGTCAGATGGATATATGTTTGGTATCAAGTTTGGTCACGCCCCGGAAAAGCTGTCTAAGACCATTGCGATAGCAATGGAAGTCGAAGCATTTATGATTACCGGAACAGACATCAGCAGTGAACGCTATTACACGGATCCCATAAGTTCGAACGTGAAGATAGATGCGGATATTTCTGTTATAGCAACAATGTTTAACCTCCTTGTAAAGGACCCGCACGGTCAATTTCATCCATACGGCGGACTCGGATTGGGTTGGACATGGTTTGAAATAGGAGATGCGACATTAACATCAGGCACAAGCACTAACAGTCTGAGTGACCTTCGTGATGATGTTTTTGGATATCAGATCCTTCTCGGTCTGGGGGTCGATTTGACTGATACTCTTTCGCTTGACTTCGGTTATCGATATTTTCGTACGGAACCAAAAATCCGATTCACAGATGGGCCCGACCATGACGTTAAGATGACTTACGAGGCAGACATCTTCACAGTCTTTTTGAGTTTCAGGTTTTGACAGCAAAGATGCCATGACCTAAGACCAAGGCCCTGCTT
>JAQYVR010000019.1 GCA_030145395.1 Desulfobacteria bacterium | reverse complement strand
TGACTCCTGACTCCTAAATTCTCTGCTTTCTCCTCAATCCTCAATCCCTGCCCGCCATGCGAGCAAGGCCCGCCCGGCATCGCGAGCCTTCAGCTGAGGCGGACGGGCGAGGCGGGCGGGCGCAATTCGAAACCGGGAACCCGCCCGAAGGGTGGGAGTCCGAAGGACAAATCCGAAATTCTCATTCCTCCGTCCTCCTACTTCGCCGCATCTCCGTTTCACCCCTTCTCCGCGTCTCCGCGTCTCTGCTTTACCGCGTCCCCGTATCTCCCCATCTCCGCGCCTGCCCGCCATCGGCTTCGCCTTCAGGCGAGGCGGGCGGGTCGTCCCGCTGCCCTGTGCCTCCAACATCTTTCCTGCCGGCTGCCGGCTGAATCCTGGTTCCTAGCCCCTGTATGGCTGACCCCGTTCACATTCATTGTCACGTCTGATGCTCTGGGATTTGCTTCTCCACAAAAGGGACCAGGGTTCCACTGATCCGCCATATCCAGGTTTTCTTTGCTCCGCGTGGGATGAAAGAAAGCATGGTCCCGGAGATTTCCCAACCGACGCGATAAAGAGCTTTCTTGGAGGACTTGTAATCCGTGCTCACGGTCGTGTAGGCTCGCCGATATCCTGACTGCTTGAGAAAGAGTAACATCTGGTTGTTTACAGCTGTGTGGATGGACTTTCCTCGCCATGCTTCTACCGTAGCACCAAAGTTGCAAAGGGCTTCATCATCCTTCAAGTGAATAAATCGGCGTAGGACTATCCATTCCCCGGATTGAAAGAAAATCCAATTGTAGTGGACTATCTCCGCCCCGATTTTGGCCACAAAGCATTTGTTCCCGTGTGCAAATCGCTCAAGGATTATGTCCCGGAGCATGTCGCGCTTCTTGTACGCCTTAGGGCCGTATCGTTTTACTATCAGTGTGGTGAGCTCTTCGATGTCGGATTCGGTGGCCTGGCTAAACGTGACTTCCACCTTCGCGCGTATTTCTCTGAGGGGCCGGGTCAAATCTTTCCGGCAAAGGGTCACCATTCCCAATTCGCCCAAGGGAGAGAGGCATATTTTGAACGTTCGCCAAAGCAGGATATGGATCCCTTCATAGCGGAGCGTATCCATCGTCCGCCTGTAATACCACTGCAAGAGAGACCTCTCCATCTTTCAATCTCCTCTTCCTGAAGATGCTGCTGCATAACGGCAGATGGCTGCTGCTACGCGGACTGTGTAGAGCGTCGATTGATAGCAAGGAATCTGCGCGCCTTCCAGAATGCGCATATTCTTCAACATATTGTGGCGTGACGCCCAGTAGACATAGAGCGGTTTCGCCGAGGGACCGTCACGCTGAGACTGCGTGACGGTCTCTGTGAGTGCATACATTAACTCTTCCAGCGTCGTGGCGATGTCAAGGGCGGTCACGAGTAAAAGATCAATCTCCCCAGAACCTAAGAGCGTTTGAATCAACGGAGGATAGACTTTGGGAAACTCCCACCAGATGGGGGTCAGATCGACAGGGTTCTGCACACTGGCATAGGAAGGGAGGTAAGGGCGCAGAGCATCCTGCAGTTGGCCGGAAAACTCGGGGACTTCAAGCCCATGCTCTGCACAGAGATCGGCTAGCTCTGTCCCCACGCCGCCCGATCCAGTGAGAATGCCGACCTTGCGGCCCCGGGGAAGCGGCTGCCAGCTCAATCCCTTGGCAATATGGAGCATCTCCAGCCCCGTTTGCGCCGGGATGATCTTACTTGCTCCATCCTCTCCCTGCATATCTGTGCTGTCTGGGTGAATTCCAAGGTGGGCAAAAGCCGCCCGTTTTCCCGCAGTCGTCCTCCCAAGCTTCGTGAGGATAAGGGGTTTAACCGCCGCCAGCGCTCTGGCTTGAGCGAAAAACGCTTTCGGATCCGGCAGGGATTCCAAAAATACCCCCACAATACGGGTATCCACATCGTGACAAAAGTAGTGGAGGAGTGCGTGTACCGTTACATCTGCTGTATTGCCCAGATCACAGAACTTCGCCGCTCGGAGTTGGTGATCGTGGCTGTACATGTAGAGGGCCATCCCAAATCCCCCACTCTGGCTAACGCAGGAAAAACCGGGCCCTCCGAGTGGCAGCTCTGGTAGCAAAGAACCATTCAGCCCATAAATACAGTTGAGCATTCCTGCGCTATTAGGACCGACAACCCGTATATCTCGGTCTCTTGCTAACCGGATCAGCTCCCGCTCCAGAGATTTTCCCCCCGAAGGTACTTCTCCAAAGCCGCTAGGGATTGCGAGCAGGAATTTCACCTGTCCCTTTGGACAGCTCTTGACCAGCGCGAGCAGTTGTTCTCCGGGAATCAAGGGGATAACCAGATCAAGGTCCTCTGGAATCGCCGTGAGGGCTGGATATGCGGGGAGCCCAGCGATCTCCCGCTCTATCGGATGGACAGGATAAATCTTTCCCGGAAAACCGGCTGTGAGATTCCGCACCAAGAGATTGCCCATCTTCCCCTCATTGTTACTTGCTCCAACTACAGCAACATTCCGAGGGGTAAAAAAGCACTCCAAGCCTTTCTTTCCATCCATAGAGAGCTCGCAAGAAATGGGGTTCATCCTCCTCTTCTCAGTATCCGAGGTAATCCTTCTGAATGCTCGGGTCTTCGAGGAGTTGTTTTGCTTCGCCACTTTTCACAATCCTGCCCTCCCGCAAAACATATCCCCGATCAGCATATGCCAGAGCTGTATTGACATCCTGCTCAACCACAAGGAGCGTTACCCCCTCCTGCTTGATGGCAACCAACGTTTCCAAAAGCCCATCCACCACTACCGGGGCGAGACCCAGCGACAGTTCGTCCACCAGCAACAATTTCGGACGTGACATCAAAGCGCGACCTATGGCACACATCTGCCGCTCTCCCCCGCTGAGGGTGCCGACCACCTGTTTTTCCCTTTCCTTCAAAACGGGGAACAGGTCAAAGACCCTCTGCAGTTGTGCGGTGATCTTTCCATTGTCATTTTGAGAAAATGCGCCCATCATCAGGTTCTCTCTGACCGTCATACCGGCAAAGAGCCTTCGCCCCTCAGGCACCAGCGCAATCCCCAATCGCACCATTTCATGAACCGGGAGCGCGCTGATCTCCTTCCCCAGATACCATATCTCACCCTGAAATGGCTTGAGTAAGCCTACTATCGTTTTCAAGAGGGTAGATTTTCCGGCCCCATTAGGCCCCAGGAGTGCTAACCACTCTCCCTCTTGCACGGAAAGCTCTATATCCCACAAGATCTGTAGGGGCTTATAGCCAGAGCCCAGGTGGTGAACTGCAAGCATCCTCTCTCCCTAATTCTGCCGCCGAGTAGCCATCCTTTTGGTTTATGCCATTTCGATCCGTTTCTCCCGACCGCTAAACTTCTTTTTGCCTTTCTTCACAAAGGTGGAAAAGGAGAAACCTTGCCGGATAAAAGAGATAAAGCCCTGGGGCATGAAGATTACGACCAGTATAATAATTGCCCCCAGGGTCCCTGTATGATAATTGAGCAAATGGCTCCAGGTGAGCGTAGAGACTGCTTCCACGAAAAATGCCCCCACAATGGGACCAAGGACGGTTGCGGGGCCGCCCAGCAGGAACATGACAAATGATTTGATTGCTATAGTCATATCAAAAACCACCCCCGGTTCGATATAGCTCATCCAGTAAGCGTAACCGCTTCCGGCAATCCCAGTAAGTACCGCACTGATCATCCACGCCAATGTCTTGTATTTGGTAGTGTTTATCCCCATGCCCTCTGCGGCTTCTTCATCAGAGCGAATCGAACGGCAGGCATAGCCAAAACGACTCCGGCTCAGGAGGTAGGTAACCAGAATGCTCAGCAGCATGGTCCCGTAGAACACAAAGTAGAAATAGCGGGCATTCGCGCCGATATCTCCTGCGCGCAGGGGGAGGGACAACCCCATTCCCCCGCCGGTCAGACCGGACAGATTATCTACAATGGCCCTTGTGGCCTCGTTCAGTCCGAGAGTGGCGATGGCGAAATAGTGACCTTTTAATCGGAGAACTGGAACGCCGAAAAGTAGAGTAAACAGAACACATATGGCCATGCCAACCAGCACACTGGTGAAGAACGTGGTTTGGAACTTCACCATTAAGATACCCGTGCTATACGCTCCCAGTCCGAAAAAGACCACATTGCCAAAGGCCGGGTAACCGACGTAGCCGGCGATTATATTTATCGCCTGCGCCAGGATGGCAAACATGAAGATATTGGTCAAGATGCGCAACCAGTAGAAACTCACGAGATACGGACACCAGACCAGAAAAACTCCCACTGCCACACAGACCAGGACTGTCGCTATCTTCTTCAACCCTCGCTCCTTCTACTACTCCTATACCTCCGCAAAGAACTGTTTTCCAAGGATTCCCCGCGGCCGCAACACCAGAATTGCCACCAACAGGATAAAGCTTATGGCATCCTTGTACCCGGCTTCCAGCAACACTGAGGCAAAATTTTCTGTAATACCCAGAATCAGCCCGCCGACAATAGCCCCTGGAACGCTGCCCAGTCCCCCCAGCACCACGATAACGAATGCCTTCATGGTAAACGTGCCCCCAAGAACAGGAGAAAAAGAATGGAGCACGCTTATCAGGGATCCGGCCATCCCGGCCATAGCAGCCCCAAGGCCGAAGGTAATGGCGTAGACCTGGAAGACATTGACACCGACCAGGCCGGCAGCATCCTTATCAAAGCTGGTGGCCTTAATGGCGTTTCCGAGCTTCGTTCGATTCATAAGGAGAGAGAGGATCAGCGTCAGGGCGAGGGCGAAGAAAAACACCCCCAACCGCGTATAGGGAACCCTAATGGTACCTATCTCCCAGCCAAGGCCGGCATACGACGGGGTTATAGAGCGGAAGTCAGCGGTAAACAGGAGCAGAGTCATATTGACCAGCAGCAGATCCAAGCCAAACGTCAGAATCAGGGTCATGAAAACCGAGCCCTCTATTACATGGTTAATCAGATATTTCTGCACCATGAAACCCAAGAGAAAAAGAGCTGCGCCGCTTATGGGGATCGTGAGGAAAGGATCAAGGCCGGTGGCGGAGTTTATGACGTAAGTGATATAAGCCCCGAGGATAATCATACTTCCGTGGGCAAGATTTATCAGGTTCATCACACCCCAGATGACAGAAAATCCTATTGCTGCACAGGCGTAGAGACCGCCCAGAAGCACTCCGTTGATGAGAACCTGCCAATATAGCATGGTAAAGACCTCTTTGTATCTGAAGGGCTATATTGCTGGTGAAAACCGTTGAAGCTGTTCAAGCCTCTTCGAGCAAGACTCTTCTCCCGTTGGGAGAAGAGTCTATCCAACTACTTTGACACCCTCTCACCCTACTGGGGGAGAGAGATCAACAGCTACCAATTATTGCGACCTAGGAATGGGATAGATCAAACTCCCTTCTGCGACACTCTTGGGATAGACCACGACCGGTTTGCCGTTTTGTATCTGGACCACGGCCATACCCTTTCCAATGTTCATGCCTTGTTCGTTGAATCGGATCGGCCCATAGAACGTCATGATATCGGTCTGCGCTATGGCATCCCGTACCTTTTGTGGGTCTAACACGCCGGCTTTTTGCAAGGCATGGTGGTATACCAGCAAAGCCGCGGCTGCCTGGGGCGGGTGATAATCAGGCTTGTAACCAAAATCTTGCTCAAAGAGGCGAGCAAATTCCGGAGCCGTATACCCGAAGACATCGTCTTTCCAGGCCATGTTTGAACTCCACTGAATCGGCTCCAGGAGATAATCGGCATCTTTCCGCAAGTCCTCAACAAAGCCGGGCAGGGTCGGGCCGAGTAACAGGCCGAACATCTTCACCTTGACCCCCATTTCCTTGGCCTGTTTCACCAGGAGGATCATACCTTCGGTGTACCCTGCGCCCAGCAGGATATCCGGGCGCTTGTCCCGTATTTCGGCTAACATCGAAGAAAGGTCTTTGGTTCCAGTAGGATATTTCTCTTTGTACACGACTTTTATGCCAAGCTTTTTCGCTTCCCTCGCCGCTGCATCATTTGCCAGTTGAGGGGCAAGGGAGTTTTCATTGATAAACGCTATGGTTTTCGGGCGCGGATTTACCTCAGAGGCCATCTTCACGATGCTGCCAAAATATTGGTCTATTGTGTTCAGGGTGGCAAAGATATACTTGTAGCCACGTTCGAAGATGGGGTTAGATGCCCCATTAGCCTCTACCATCGGGATCTTATATTTCTCTGAGACCGAACTCGCCGGAATGGTGCATGTGCTGCTGTACGGTCCCAACAAGAATTTAATGTTATCTTGGACAATCAATTTCTCCACCAGCCGGACTGCGGTCTTCGGATCACTCTCATCATCGTAATATACGATCTCAACCTTATACTTCTTGCCCTTGATTGGGATTCCCCCCAGCGCATTGATGTGTTTGACGTAGAAGTCGTATCCATCTTTCACCAGACGCCCTTCCGTGGACATGCGACCGGTGAGGGAGAGTGAGGCCCCAAATCGGATCACGTCTTCCGCCTTTACAGGCGAGGAGAGGCAAAGGAAGAAGAGGATGGGAACAATCCAGCAGACAGACATGCCAAAAGACAGGGTACGATACAATTTCGCTACTTTTCTACGGTAATTCCAAAGCATAAAAACCTCCTTATATTTAGTGGTTTCAAAACCCCTCGGCTATGCCGAGGGTATAGACTGGGTTGGATTATCCATTTCCTGCAAGCGCTCTGTAGCGCTTTCCGAGATAAGCCTCTATCACCTTCCCATGGTTCAGCACCTCTTCCGGTTTGCCCTCCATGATTTTTTCCCCGTGCTGGAGAACAATGACCCGGTCGGACACATTGGCAATGGCTCTCATTACGTGTTCCACCACCAGAATGGTCACACCCGCATCCCGAACTTTTTTGATAAGGTCCACTCCCTCGTCTATTTCTGCAGGGTTGAGCCCGGCCAATACCTCGTCCAGGAGAAGGACCGTTGGGAGCATCGCCAGGGCCTTGGCCCTCTCCAACCTCTTTCGTTCTTGCACGTTGAGGCTCTCTCCCGGGACGTTGCTCTTAGCAGCCAGTCCCAATAATTCCAGGGTTTGCTCCGCTTTCC
Source organism: Desulfobacteria bacterium (assembly GCA_030145395.1). Lineage (GTDB taxonomy): Bacteria > Desulfobacterota > Desulfobacteria > Desulfobacterales. Next base: position 3,397 of record JAQYVR010000019.1, on the reverse strand, counting down.
TCCTGGCTGCCCGAACCGTTCTCTTCTTTCCTTTCTTCCCGAAAAGAGCTCCCACCATCACATTTTCCAGGGTCGTCATATCAGTAATGGGCTTAACAATCTGGGGTGTCCGGCTGATCCCCAAGCGGCCGATCTGGTGTGGCTTGAGGCCCCGAATCGATTTCCCGAGAAAATGAATGTCTCCCGCAGAATAAGGGGTGGTCCCCGCGATTAGGTTAACCAGCGTGGTTTTCCCGGCACCGTTGGGGCCAATCAGGCCAAGGATTTCTCCCCTCCGAAGAGTAAAGCTGACGTCTTGCAGCGCAGTGAGGCTGCCAAAGTGTTTGCTGACACCAATTACTTCGAGAATTTTCATAGGATCATCCCTGCAGTGGAGCCAAAATATTCGACAAATCCCCTCTTAGAACCCGCCCTGCCCAGTAGGCTGTTGAATAAGACCAAAAATAGCAATAATCATACCGGACGCGATGAAGTCGGGATTCCGATATGACAGCATTGGTGATTCCCCTCAGATGGTTGAGTTTTTCAACAACCTGCTTGTAGTCCCGAGGTAGATGGCAACAAGGGTCAAAAGGACTCCAAGAACCTCCAGTGGCATTGCCGGCCTGGCAAAAAAGAGGACATCCCATACAAAGGCCAGGGTAGGCTGCAGGAGCAGGATCAGGCCAATCAGAGCCGCCTCCAGTTTCACAAGGCCCTCTGCAATGAGGACCCACCCCAAAGCTTGAGAGAAAAGGCCGTATCCCAAAAGGGCGCACCAGGTTTGAAGATCCGGTATGTAAAACCCTTCTTTTTGAGCCCAGGCCTCCAGTCCCATGATAAAGGAGGTCAGGAGAGATATAAGAGCGATGGTGGTCAGACTGGTGGTCTGCACGGATTCGGATTGGGATTTCCTGAGGGTCAAGATATAGGCAGAATAACAGATGGCCGCGATCAAACCGAACAGGGTGCCTGTCTTGTAATCTGCTCCTAGATCATTCCAATTAAGACCCACTATCAGGTAAAGCCCTAACATGGCCAAAGAGATAGAGATCAGCAGTTTCAAAGTCAGTTTTTCTCCCAGGGCAATGATTCCGAATGCGGCCAAGAAAAAGACCTGAAAATTGGCGAGCAGGGTCGCCAATCCTGGGCCCACGTAAAGGATGCTCCGGTGCCAGAAGGAAGTGTCGAGAGCCAAGAAAATGCTGCAAGCAGTTACCAATAAGACAAAGTGGAACCCATGACTCAACCTTTCGCCTCTGAGCCAGACGATGGCTGACAGGGCGAGACCTCCGAACAGCATACGATAGAATCCTGCCATGGTGGGCCCCACATGCGCTAGTTTCACGTATACGGGCGAAAAGCTGATCATGGTGGCGCCAGTTGTAAGCTGGAGTACACCAAGCATCCTCTGCCGAGGCGTTATCGTGGAGATTGATTGCGTCGCCATGGGTGATAAGGTTTGCTAATTCAGAGAAGTGTAATTACCCACGTCCGGTGACGTCTTTATGACGCTTCCCGAGGTAGGCTTCGATCACCTGCCTATCATTCAGTACCTTTTCAGGGGCGCCCTCGATGATTTTTTTCCCGTGGTGGAGAACAAGGATCCGGTCAGAGACTTTGGCTATGGCCCTCATCACGTGTTCCACCACCAGAATGGTCACACCCGCATCCCGGACCCTTTTGACAAGCTCCACGGCCTCATCGAGTTCAGTAGAGTTAAGCCCTGCCATTACCTCATCAAGGAGGAGGAGCTTTGGGTTCATTGCCAGGGCAATGGCAATTTCCAGTCGCCTGCGCTCCAGAACGTTCAGGCTCCCTGCCGGTACATACTTCTTTGCAGCCAATCCCATGAAGTCCAGACTTTCCTCCGCTTTCTTCCCGGCCGCACGCGCCGCCCTTTGCCTCCCTCTTTTCCCGAAAAAAGCACCTACCATGACATTTTCCAGAGAGGTCATTTGAGTTGAGGGCGGAGCAACCTCGAATGTGCGACTGACTCCCAGGCGGCTGATCTGATGCGGCTTGAACCCCCGAATCGATTTCCCGAGAAAACGAATGTCTCCATCCGAATATGAGACGGCTCCCGTGATGAGGTTGACCAGCGTGGTCTTCCCAACACCGTTAGGGCCAATAAGGCCAAGGATTTCTCCTTTCCAAACAGTGAAGCTGACGTCTTTCAGTACCGTGATACTACCAAAGTGTTTGGTGACGCCAATTACTTCCAGAGTTTTCAAGGTGTCTTCCTTAATTTTCAACCGCCTGCATGTGAAGTCTAACCTGAAGTGATCTCACTCGTTCAGGGTACCCCGGAACCCACACAAGGGAATCGGGCCTAATCTCAGAAAATTCCGTGACGATGCAGCCACAGAATGCTTTTCGTGTGCGCGTGGTACCAGACAAATCGTATGAGACGACGCGTAAATGAATAGCGGCGCGGAGCGGGGCGGGGTATATCCGGGCGAAAATACACCAACTCCGCACCGAAGACTTTACTTAGGCTTTCAACAAATTCCAAAAAGGAGACTACTGAAGGGTGAACGTATTCTTGGGAATAACAGACATAAGTATATTCCGGGATAATATCCCAATTTCTTTCGATAAATTTCTGACATTCTTTAAGGATTTTGTTCTCATCCTTAACGCGGAATGCAAAAAAATCCCAGTCCAATGAAAGATGTTCTCCTTCCAGCGGCCCCTGCCAATCTTTATACTCTTGAATGGTGAAATCAATCGGGTATTTAATTGGTTTCTTAAAAAAAGCTTTAATTAATGCTAATTTCCCAGTGAAGTCAGTCTCGAACTTAACTGCAAAAGAATCGTGTTTTCTGGCGCCATATTCATCATAGACCCACTTTATCTTGTTTGTGATGCCTTCTTTTAACGCAAAAACAAGAAAATTCCCTTCATGAACTTGCATAGCATTGTTTTTTGTCACAAAACAATATTGGTCGGACTGATGGATGAATGCTGTATACAGATCACAGTGTGGATCCATGTGGACTAAATGGATGTTGCTCATTTTACGGATTTTCCAGTAATGATACAAATCGTCATGATGTTCCATGACGATGATTTTTTTAGGCATGGGTCCCTCTCCCCATGAGGTGATCGCGCCGGCGATGGCCGCTTCCCAACTTTTCCTGAGACATACCGTGTTTTGAAAAGGTTAAAGCAGGCTGAATAGCTTGCCAATAGGCCAAAGATTGCAACATCCATGCCCGCGACTATGCTGCTTTGTCGGGTAGCTCACCTTGGCCATACTGACACATTTGCTCTGTATCTACGCAAAACTGGGAAGAACCATTTACCCTTTCTTAATATCTCTCGAAGCAAATACCCCCCGGCCTATATCCGGGACTTGCCCTAAACATATCTTCATGTCGCCACTGAAAGTCATAATGAAAGTTTGCACGGATGA
>JAQYVR010000279.1 GCA_030145395.1 Desulfobacteria bacterium | reverse complement strand
GGTTCAGCGAAGCCCCTCAAGGGGCACAGGAGGAAGATAAAATGTCTGTAAATGAAGTGCTCGAAAGCAAATTAGACTCGGACAGTTTGGGAAAGCTTCTGGCTTTAAATAACACGCCCCTGAATGAAATAATTGCAGACGCCATTGTGAAGTTTCAACCTGACTCTGTCTTTGTCTCTACTGGATCTCATGAGGACTCAGAACGCGTGCGTGAGCAGGCTGTGAAACTGGGGGAAGAGAAGTCCCTTATTATGTCAGGACATACTATTCACTATGATGGGTATGAAGATCAGGGAAGAGATCCAGTAAACACCAAGTTTCTGGTGTCAGGTGGCACGTCGCTTGGCCCTGCCCTGAACTCCGTAGACCGTCAAGAGGGCCTTGACGAAATAAATGGCATTATGAATGGTATTATGCGCGGGAAGGAGATGGTGGTTAGCTTTTATTCACTGGGACCACTGGGAACCGAATTTGCCATACCTTGTTTGCAGATCACTGATTCATACTATGTCGCTCATAGTGAAGATATACTCTATCGCTCGGGGTATGAGCTGTTCAAAGACCAGACCGGAAAGGAAGGATTCTTTGCTTTCTTGCACTCTGCGGGCGCCTTGGAGAACGGCGTTAGCCGTGATGTTGACCTACGCAGAATGTTTATAGACATGGAAAAGAACTTTGTTTACAGCGTCAACACGCAGTATGCCGGAAACACGGTTGCCGCCAAGAAATTGGCCCATCGTCTTGCTATAAGGAGAGCTGCTGAAGAGGACTGGCTTTCTGAACATTTTTTCATTTCAGGGGTGCCCAGCTATGAAGGAGGCAAGTCAACGTATATTGGCGGTGCCTTTCCGAGTTGGTGCGGCAAGACATCCACATCCATGCTGTTCAATATTGTCGGTGATGACCTGGCTCACGTTCGTAAAAAAGATGGCAAGGTTTACGCAGCCAATGTTGAGAAAGGCATTTTCGGGGTCATCAAAGATGTCAACCCGGAAGATGATCCCTATTGCCACGAGCTTCTTGTGAGACCTGGAGAAGTCATATTTTCCAATATTCTTGAGGCTGACGGCAGACCATATTGGCAAGGTATGGGAAAAGTTGATGTGCCTTCAGGGGGACGCAACCATTCCGGCCTATGGTCGCAGGAGAAGAAGGACGACAAAGGTAAATCGATTCCAGTTTCCCATGATAATGCCCGATTCTGTGTAGCACTGGAAGGAATCGAAAATTTTGACCCAACTCAGGTGGTTGAGCTTGAAGGCATTATCTATGGGGGACGTAGCTCAAAAAGACCAGGCCCTGTATCACAATCGTATGGTTGGGTTCATGGCGTGTTCTATGGTGCCAGTATCGAATCTGAGCCCACAGCTGCAACCGTAGGGGGCTCCAGCGCTAAAGTCATCATCAATCCCATGGCCAATAAGGAATTTGTATCGATCCCCATCGGCCAATACCTGGAAAATCACATCCAGTTCGCAAAAGAACTAAAAGAACCGCCAAAGATATTCTATGTAAACTACTTTTTGAGAGATGCGGCGGGAGAATTCCTGAACACCAAAATGGACAAAAAAGTTTGGATCAGGTGGATTGAAAGGAGGATTAATGGGGAAGTGGGAGCCTACCCAACACCGACCGGCTTGATTCCCAAATATGAGGACCTGGCTGAGCTCTTTGAGAAAGAGTTAGCCACTGGTTACTCAAAGGATCAGTACGAGCTTCAGTTTGTGATGCGTATGCCTGAGCTCATAGAGAAGCTTGAGATTGTGGAGGAGTTTTATAAAAAAGAAACCCGTGTTGTTCCAAAAGAGATTTTTGAGATGATTGACGCCCAAAGAGGCTTGCTAGTCGAAGCTCAAAAGAAATATGGTGAAGACCATATATCACCCTTCAAATTCAAAGACTATGAGGCACCGGAATCACTAAAGAAACCTTTTTGAGTGCGGATTTCGGAATAGAAGGCAAAACAAAGGATTTAGCCACAGACACACGCAGACAGCCACAGACTATTTTGTCCGGTCGACCTGACCGGACAAAGAAAGCCTACTTCGCTATCGCGAAGAAGACATCGTACTTCACAGTTGCCCTAAGGGCACGACAATCACTGTGGCGACAGGTCGTTGCCACAATAGTCTGTGTGGGTCTGTGGCCAAATATCTGTATTGAAGCCCGGAAGGGCTAATCATTTCTCTGCATTCCGCATTATCCCACAAAGGGTCTCCGTAGAATTGTATCCTTAAGCCAGAACTTGTCATCCTTTTCAGCATATTGGATATTATAATGCAGGCCTCGGCTCTCCTTTCTCAACATTGCACACTGGATGACGAGCTCTGCCACCATGGCTATGTTTCGTAGCTCAATCAGATCCGACGTAATCTTGAAATCCCAGTAATATTCATGGATCTCTTTCTGGATCGTTTCAATACGGTTTCGAGCCCGCCGCAGACGATTGTTTGAGCGCACGATGCCAACATAGTTCCACATGGTGCGTCGGATTTCATCCCAATTGTGAGAAACTACGATCGCCTCATCACTGTCTACGGTACGCATAGGATCCCACCGAGGTAGATCGAGGCAAACCTCACCATCAATAGACTCCAGATCCTTCACCGCCTGCTCTGCTGCCCTGTCGGCATAAACCACGGCCTCAAGAAGGGAGTTGCTGGCCAGACGGTTTGCTCCATGCAGCCCCGTGCATGCTGTTTCACCGACTACGTAAAGTCTTTCTATGTCGGATTTGCCTTCTGTGTCTACGAGAACCCCGCCGCACATGTAATGGGCTGCTGGGACAACTGGGATGGGCTCCTTGGTAATGTCTATGCCAAGAGAAAGACACTTCTGGTAAATGTTTGGAAAGCGCTCCTGCACTAAGCCGGGATCTTTGTCAGAGATGTCCAAGAAAACAGAGTCGTCTCCACTAGTTTTCAGCTCACTGTCGATGGCACGAGCCACAATATCTCGGCAGGCCAGGTCCTTCTTCGAGTCATAGCCTCCCATGAACGCACGGCCTTTTGAATCTATCAGCACCCCGCCTTCGCCCCTCACGGCCTCAGATATCAGAAAGTTCTTGGCCTCGGGATGGTAAAGGCATGTGGGGTGAAATTGCACAAATTCCAGGTTTGCCACAAGAGCTCCTGCCCGATAGGCCATGGCAATTCCGTCTCCAGTGGCTATGTCTGGATTACTTGTGAAGCGATAAATCTTACCCGCCCCGCCCGTGGCCAGAACTGTAATTTTGGCACGGAATGTATGAACCTCGTTGGTTTCGGTATCCAGCACGTATGCACCACAGCACAAATCCTCGTGAGCCGCGGTCACAGTCCCCCGCTTCACCCTGGTTGAATAGGTAATCAAGTCAATTGCCAGATGATTTTCAGAAAGGCTTATCCGGGGATGATTCTTGACGCTGTCCACGAGCACCTGCTCTATGGCACGGCCAGTAAGATCTCCAGCATGGACGATCCTTTTCCGCGAATGCCCTCCCTCCAAACCTAGATCAAATTCAAGGTTGCCCGCTCCCTCCTGCGTGAACGCCACCCCCCAGTCCATAAGTTCCCGGATCCTTTCCGGACCGTCTTCCACAACCATTTCTACAATATCTTTCTTGCAAAGCCCGTCGCCTGCCTCCAAGGTGTCTTGAACATGAAGATCAAAGGTGTCGGACTGGCCAAAGACAGAGGCTATACCTCCCTGCGCATAATTGGTGCTGGTCTCCATGGCCTCCTTCTTGGTTACAATGGCCACTTGCCCGTATTCGGCCACCTTCAAGGCAAAGCTCAGACCGGCAATGCCGCTCCCAATGACCAGAAAATCACTCTTGTATTCCATGCTTTGTTCCTAGAATTGTAACCACTGAGGTTACAAGGTTCACGGTTCACGGTTGGCTTCTTTGCGCTTTTCATATTTCTTGAGATAGTCGATGAATCCACCTTGGGCATCGTGGAATAATGGAATGAAGAATCTAAGCGGGGAGGGGCTGCTCCAAAAAATCAGATTGAACCTGACTACAGCCGGACAATAACCCGGCCACAGTTAATGAAACCCTCACAGCAAGGATGGCCGTCGCTTGGGACGTCGAGCCATGAATCCAACTATGAATCCCACAACAAGTACACCAGCGCCTGCCAAAAACCATCGTAGAACTCTAGTATTTTGAAGGTCTCTCACTTGCTCTTCAAGTTCTGCCTGCCGTTTGGTTCTGGCCGCCAGATCTTTAGAAACCTTCCCGTGGGACGCCTTTAAGGCCAGGAATTCCGAAGATCCCCTCTTCAAGGTGTCATAGGATGCTTTCAGGCTCTCGGCGGTCTTTGTCTGCTTAGACAGGGCTTTCTGCAGGCTGTTTCTTTCGCTCTTGAGACGAGGATTCTCCTCGATCAGGGTTTTCCCCTGCTGTCTCAAGGCTTCGTTCTCACGTTTCAGTTTAGCGATAACCTCCCTGTTGGGTGGCCCCGAACTCAATTGGAAACTTAACATCCACCCCTCTTTGCTGTCGGGAAGGCGCACCCTGGACCATCCATCTGGTGTCTTGTCCAGCACTTCAACGCGAGTTCCCGATCTGGGCGTGGAGACAATCTTGCGATTCTTTCCGGGATCAGACCGAACCACCACCTGTATGTCATCTCTGACATACAGGGTTTCCGAATGGGCAGGCACCACTATGAGAAGAAAGCAGAGAAAAAATGCAACACCAATACCAAGCTTCATACCTTTGCCTTTTGCCATGTTGTTTATGCAACTATAGGGTAGACTTAGCTTCTACCTTTAACACCCGTATTGAATAATCTTCTTTTTGTCAACAATTTCTTTTGAAATCAACTAAGTAACGTGATATAAAAGTAGAGGTTAACAACTATGATTGCCTACGACTTAGAATGCGCCAAGGGCCATACCTTCGAAGGATGGTTTGAGGACCGAAAGGCTTATGACACTCAGAGCCGGAAGAAGCTGATAGCATGCCCTGTATGCAATGAGACGTCGGTTTCAGTGGTTCTTTCAAAGTTGTCCATCAAGGGAGGTCCAGCCTCCTCCGAAAAGCAGAACTTTATGGCTGAAGGCCGGGCTGCGATTGAAAAGACAATGGAGTTCCTGGAGAAGAACTTTGAAGATGTGGGATCGAACTTCGCCCGGGAGGCCCTGAAGATGCATTATGATGTAAGTGAGAAGCGCAATATCCGAGGAACCAGCACCGAGGTCGAAGAGGAAATGCTGGAAAAAGAGGATATAAAGTTTTTCAAGGTGCCCATCCCGCGACTTGACTCATAGAGACCTTTCCGCTTTGGTTGAGTTGTTGAGTAGTCCATTGGCTTTCAATGTAAACACTCAACTATTCGATCGACCTTTTATGACCTCATTCAAGCCAGGATATCTTTTCCTTAGGAATATTTAACTTGACCAAGTTATCATAAATATCATCTCTCGAACTTATGGACGTCACAATTATCGTGTCGTATTCCAATCGCGTCAAGATAGAAGGATGCATCACAGTACGACCGAGAAACCTCTCTGCGGATTTGAAATCATCTACGATCGCAACCAATTCGAGGCCTGTCTCCTCTATGGACACATAGGCAATTTCCGCAAGGTCGCTGGCACCATAGAATACTACGGTTTGGATTCCATCATTTTCCAAAGTACTGAGAAGCCTTTTTAGTCTTCCGCGGGCCCTCTTATAAAAATGGAAGGAATATTGTATGAACTCATAGGTCAGTCGGGTCTTTTCGGCAAAACCCTTTGGGGTAAGCATGTACCTTGCCCGGTTCTTCGGCATGGTGGTGACCTTGAAGTAGCCCTTATGGGCAAGACGCTTGACAAAGGCGTTGACCAACCCCAGGGAGATGTTGAGTTTTTTGGCCAACTCCCTCTGGCTCTGGGTATCATCCCTTTCGATCTCTTCAAGTATCCTAAGAGAATGAATATTGTGATTGTCCATCTGGAGTCCCGTTACATAGAGGCCTGAGAATTGGGGAAATGTATGCTCATGGGATGCACTGAATGTTGCAGTTCAGGCTAAATCGGACTTAACTCCTGTCCATCTATAAATAACATAACAAGTGTTGGGCACCGGGTAAGTTTCCAATTCAGAAATGAGGAGTTTTGTTGCCGGGCAATGCTTCGCGCCTGATGAGCAAGGCCGCACAAGCACGCCCGCCTCGCCTGAGCGCTCGCGATGGCGGGCAGGGGTTTTCGTCGAGGCGTACAGATCGTACTCCGCACAGACGGCCTCTTCACAAGCCGCAGGCGCAAACCCGCGGAGAACGCCGCTTATCGTAAAAAGGGCCATTTATGGATGGAAACTGACTCATTTTGCCCGCTCCACATAACTTCCAGTACGAGTGTCAACCTTGATCTTGTCGCCAACGTTTATAAAGATAGGAACAGACATTACTGCACCGGTCTCTAAGGTTGCTGGTTTTGTAACCTTACTGGCCGTATCACCTTTAATGCCCGGTTCAGTATCGGCAACAGTAAGTTCGACAAAGATAGGCAGTTCGACTCCGATCGGTTTCTCATCAAGAAGCAGCACGCTCACGGTTTCGTTCTCAATCAGGAATGACTTGGCCTCGCCGATCTGTTCCTCTGAGATAAAGATCTGGTCATAGGTTTTGTTGTCCATCAGACAGTAGCTATCGCCGTCCTTATACAGATACTGCATCTCTGTTTCCTTAACGTCAGGCCTCCCGACCTTTTCTCCCGAGCGAAACGTGCGGTCCACGACACGACCGTTGAGCATGTTTCTGAGCTTGGTCCGAACAAATGCACCGCCTTTGCCGGGCTTGACGTGCATGAACTCTATTATCTCATAAGGTTTATCCTCTACTTCTATCTTCAGGCCTTTTTTAAAATTTGATGTGTCATACATGTCTAGTTACTTAACCTCCTCTTCAATTGGTTTTTGAGCACTTTCCTACCCTCAGCGCCAGGGGCTCTAATGTTGTGTCCCAGAGATAACTTACATAGTATTTCTAATCACTTTGTGACCTGAAAGACTGCTTCTAAAATCCGAAATTCGAAGCAAATCCAAATGACCAAAATCCAAAACATGTTTAGAACATTTTAGATTTGAATTTCGATATTGTTAGCGCAGGCTTCACTTCGTGCCGGATTTCGATATTCGTATTTAACATCCTAACAACTCGAAAACGATGCTATAGTCTGACTGACTTCTATAACTTACTTTTGGGTCATGATGGTAGGTGATTAAATCGATGACGTCTGTGGGAATTCCCCAGGTCCCTTCGCAAGGATGGACCGGGCAAAGAACAAGTCGGTCAGGTATAAAGGGGACCCTATGGTGCATACGGGGAAGAGTTTACCCTAACGTTGCAAAAGCCGAGGGTGCTGTAGATCCAAGGCGTCCAAGGGTGAGGCTGTAAATAAGCTACGCCGAACCCTTGGCAACGCAGGAGATGCAGTATCATAGGCTTTCCCGAAGGGTAAACAACATGGCTCTTTTGCTACTTTTCTGGATATCACCCGCAGTGAATTCCACAAAATCGTTCAAATATCTTGCGGAGAAAGGCTATTGTTGGTTTTCAGAGCTTTTTGCCATGTTGTTTATGCAACTAAAGGGTTTATTGGTGTTATGTGCTTTAGACCTTACGAGTCATCTTGGCGGCGGCCTTAACTGCCATGGGATAGCCGTCCTTTCCAAAACCAACGACTTGGGCAGTTACCACATCCGCAATCATGGACTTGTGCCTGAAGGCTTCCCGTTGATAGACATTCGAAAGATGCACCTCAATAATAGGGATGTTCAATGTCAAGAGAGCATCTCTCAAGGCCACACTGGTATGTGTATAAGCGGCAGGATTGATGATGAGAACCTTATAACCATCGATGGCTTCATGAATCTTTTCGACCAGCTCGCCTTCATGATTTGACTGAAAAGTGTCAGCAGTCATGCCGCATTCTGCGGCGGTTTTTTTGATCTCTTCGTCTATCTCTTCCAGAGTAGACGTTCCGTACACTGATGGCTCCCGACGGCCAAGCATGTTCAGGTTTGGACCATGTATTACCAGAATTCTTCGCGGTTCATTACTTTCTTGGTCAAGCATTTTCTTCCTCTCGGCAGTTGCTTGTTCCGACCCCTTTGAGGGCCTCAACAAGGTCTGTGTCCCAGGTTTCCGGCTTCGTGGGAGGGTACCTGCCAACCTTTCCTCAACAACCCACAGCGCTTCCTTCAGCTCAGCCCGGCCTGGTTCGATATCAAGAAGTTTCTTGTATACTGATGCCGCCTTGTCAAGAAAACCCTGTTCTTCATAAAGTTTTGCCAGTGTCACCGTGGGTGCCAGATCTGCAGCATCGTCCCTGTCTTTATCCATCAGAAAACCAAAGTCCGTTATTGGTCATCAGTAACGTCAGTCTTTCTTCCTGAACTGATAAACCATCTCATCCTTTCCCACCATGCCAAGTTCTGTCCTTGCAATATCTTCCATATATTCGGGGTCATTCTTCAATCTCTGTATATTCCGGTAAAGAGCCCTGTTCTTTTCCTCTACTTCGAAGCTTAACCCGTTCAAGCGAACCTTTTTGAGATGGAGTTGATAGAGATCAACCGCACCTCGATCACCAAACGCAATGATAAAAAGAAAGGAAAACAACGCCAACATGCCGATTGCA
>JAQYVR010000263.1 GCA_030145395.1 Desulfobacteria bacterium | reverse complement strand
GAGCTGACTAATCTCCTGGGTCTGAACATAGACTGGATCGCGGGGCCTGTGGCCAATTGTAACAGGACCGGCAACCACATGGGGATTATGCCGCATGCGTTCACGGAGATGATCGATTTTTTCCTGGATGAAATCGAGGATATAACCGGCAAGCGGATACAACCAACTTTCAATAGAAAGGGGGCCGAGATCCTCTTTATCACCCCCTCCGGGGATGTTTTTGGCGATCCTGGTACATACACAGCCATGGGCTATCTCATGATGTTGGAGGAGCTCGGACTCGACTACACCTGGAGCACATACGCCTCTGAGGGCGGAAACTTCGGTCTCTTTACCTCCAATGAGATGATGAAGAAGCTGAATGCCAAGATGTATGCCGAGGCCAAACGTCTTGGAGTAAAATGGATCCTTGGCGGGGAGTGCGGTCACATGTGGCGGGTCATAAATCAGTACATGGGGACCATGAACCTTGACCTGGCAAAAGGGAGCAAAATGGAGGAGCCGGTCAATCCGCTTACCGGCACCAAGTTCGAAAACGCCAATTCGACAAAGATGGTCCACATCACGGAGTTCACGTCAGACTGTATGAAGAATGGCTTGTTGAAACTGGATCCAAGCAGGAACGATCACCTGACGGTGACCTTCCATGATTCTTGCAATACCGCGCGGGGCATGGGGATTTTTGAGGAGCCACGCTATGTGATCAAGAATGTATGCAATAACTTCTATGACATGCCCTCAAGTTCCATACGGGAACAGACCTTCTGTTGCGGAGGCGGGTCCGGCTTAAACGCAGGCGAAGACATGGAGCTTAGAATGCGCGGGGGCCTGCCCAGGGCCAATGCCGTGAAATACGTCCATGAAAAATACGGCGTGAACAAACTCGCCTGTATCTGTGCCATTGATCGGGCTGTGCTGCCAAACCTCATGGAATATTATGTGCCCGAGGTGGACGTTACCGGCGTTCACGAGCTGGTGGCCAATGCCCTCATCATGGAGGGAGAAAAGAAGAGGACTGTGGATTTACGTGGTGAACCTCTTCCGGGAAGGGAGGAAGATGAGTGATGTATGACGGAGGAAAAATCGTTGCCGGCATAATTATCGGTGTTATTTTTCTGACATTCCCTATCTGGTATACGCACGGAACTGCTGATCCGAGACCGGAGGTCAAGCTTCCCGAAAAGACAAAAGAGTGCGTGCAGCCCAAAGCGTACATGAAGACCAACCACATGCAACTTATAGATCTGTGGAGGGATTCGACGGTTCGCGTGGGGAACAGGTCGTATATTGCCTTTAACGGCAAGAAATACGATATGAGTTTGCAAAACACGTGCATGAGCCAGGATTGCCATGCAAATAAGTCAGAGTTTTGCGACAGATGTCACGATTATACCGGGGTAGTCCCTTATTGCTGGGATTGTCATATAGCACCCGAGGAGAAACCACAGGCAGAGGAGAAGCACTGATGGGCGTAAACAGAAGAAAATTCTTGAAGATCGCCGGAATGTCTACGTTGGGTGCGGCAGCCGTGCCGGCCAGCAGCGCCCTTGCGGCAGTCAATCCAATCGAGTGGCTGGACAAGAAGCTGGGCGGTTTCACACCTTTTGAAACACTCCTGCACCTGTTTCACACTCCGGTCGGGTTTAAACCCGGGGAGGCCCTGACTGGAAAACAATGGGTTATGGTCGTGAATGTGAAAGAGCTGGATGATGAAATAGCAGAGGCCTGCAGGGAGACCTGTCATCGCGTGCACAATGTGCCTCAAATCGACAATCCAAGGCACGAGATTAAGTGGATCTGGCATTCGGAGTATAAACATGTCTTTACCGGCCAGCACAACGAGCATATCGCTGAGAAGTATCACCACTTACCCTTCCTCGTGATGTGCAACCACTGCGAGAACCCCGCCTGCGTGCGGGTATGTCCTACAAAGGCCACGTTTAAGAGAAAGCAAGACGGCATCGTCCTGATGGACATGCATCGCTGTATTGGCTGCCGGTTTTGTATGGCGGCGTGTCCTTTTGGAGCAAGAAGCTTCAACTGGATAATCCCCTGGCCTCGGGAAAGCGCGGGGACGCTGCCCAGGTTTCGTAAGGGTAAGGAGCCGCCAAACCCCGAATATCCCACAAGGGTGAAAGGGGTAGTGGAAAAGTGCAATTTCTGTGCAGAACGCCTCGCCAAAGGCCAGATTCCAGCGTGCGTGGAGGTCTGCCAGGAAGCCGCTAAAGAGAAAGGTAAGGAGCCGGCACTTGCGTTTGGGGATTTAGCAGATCCGGACTCCGAGGTAAGGGAATTGCTGCATTCACATTTCAGCATTCGGCGTAAACCAGAGCTTGGAACAGGTCCAAACGTTTATTATATTGTGTGAGGTGAGTTATGCTTGAGAAAGCGTTTGTTGGAGGACGGAAATACTGGACATGGATGGCATGTTTGCTCGGCATCATGGGGTTAGGCTTTATTATGTGGCTCTGGCAGTTTCGTGTTGGCCTGGGCATCACAGGTCTGAGCAGGGACGTTTCGTGGGGGTTTTACATAGGCCAGTTTACGTACCTTGTTGGTGTGGCAGCCGCAGGAGTGATGGTCGTTATCCCATACTATATTCATAACTACAAAGCCTTTGGCCGGATTACCATTTTGGCGGAGTTCATGGCTGTTGGTGCTGTAAGCATGTGTTTGTTGTTCATTCTGGTGGACCTTGGTAATCCGGTTCGGGCGCTTAATGTGATGTTGCACCCCACACCCGGTTCGGTCCTTTTTTGGGACATGATTGTCCTGAACGGGTATCTCTTCCTTAATATTTTTATCGGGTGGAATGTGCTGAGTGCCGAGCGAAAAGGTTCGCTGCCCCCTGGATGGATCAAACCTTTTATATATCTTTCCATCCCCTGGGCCATCAGCATCCACACGGTTACAGCATACCTTTACGCTGGTTTGCCGGGGAGACATTTCTGGCTTACCGCCGTCATGGCGCCTCGTTTTCTTTCCTCAGCATTTTGTGCCGGGCCTTCCCTCCTGATCCTTTTATGTCTTATCGTAAGAAAGACAACCAGATTCGATCCCGGTAAAGAGCAAATTCTAACGCTCGGCGGCATTGTCGCTTATGCTCTCATTTTGAATGTGTTTTTGTTCGTGTGCGAACTTTTTACCGTCTTCTACAGTCAGATACCAGGCCATATGGATCACTTCACCTACCTCTTCTTTGGCCTTCACGGGCAGGGAAATCTCGCTCCCATGATGTGGGCTGCCTTCGGACTTATGGCGATGGCTATTATCCTCCTGGTTATTCCTGCCTGCCGCAGGGATGAGGGTATCTTGGCAGTGGCCTGCGTGTTGACAATTATTGGAACGTGGATAGATAAGGGATTTGGTTTGGTTGTGGGAGGATTTGTACCCAATCCTTTACACGAAGTAACTGAATATTGGCCTACACTACCTGAGGCGTTGATCGCGCTGGGAGTGTGGGCAACCGGGTTGCTGATAATCTCAGTTCTTTACAAGGTCGCAACCACAGTGAAAGAGGAAGGGGAGCAAAAGAGGGCTTAAGCCTTAATCGGTCATATTACGTGAAACAAAAAGGGCTCGTTCCAAATCGGAACGAGCCCTTTTTCGTTTGGGCATTTGCAGTAGCTTCTATGGGTATAAGGCAGAGCCTTATCGCTTATTGCGTGCCGCCCCTCACAGAGAGATGTTAAGAGGAGACGGTATATTATCTAGTGCCCACTCGGCGCGGATTTCCCCGCAGCATTAAAAGCAGTTCTGAGCGCCAGGAGAACCAGCAGTATTTCATAGATCCATACAACCGGCCAGCTATGGAAGAGGTGATAGACAAGGCCTCCACCAACAATTCCGGGTACCCCAAAAACAACCATAATTCCTATTAGTCTAGCAAGATCCATATCGAGTTCCTCGCTCGTTCAGTCATTCACGGTATCAGTCAGTGATGCTCTTGTTGATCGTTATGGCCCTTCTTGCAGATCAGGTCAAGGAAAGCACGAATACCGCAGTAGTGAAGAATGATCACCAAACATATCAAAACCGTGAAAAAGGACCCCATAAAGACAAAGTGAACAGGGTCGTTTACCCATTCAAAAGCAAATGGAAACATGGCAGCATCCTTCCTATTGTGGGTTTAGCTCTTTTTCTTGCGGAAAGATCGGCAAATACCTGTATGATATGGATATCACGATGGCACCTGCCCAGACAAACAGTAACGTGCTCGCAAATTCCACCCAGTTTGGAATATAGGGAACGAACTTGTCGAATGACATGACCGGTACCGCAAGTGCCTGTACCGTCATTATCCACCGATTCATAAAGATCCCCGAACAGTTTAAAACACAGGCCAGGATCAAGAGGTTCTCATTCTTTCGCGTCTTCTCACCCAGCAGAATGAGCATCGGGATGACACCTAGGGCTCCAAGCTCCAAAACCAACACCCAGTATCCATAAGGTTGATTGGCATAAAAGCTGCTGAACGGGGCCCCTGCTTTATCCGCCAAAGCGATCCAGTATATGGTGTCGATCGTTTTTAAAACAAGATAAACAGCCAACAACCTGCCGGAGATCCTAGCCAGAATATCAAACACATTTCTCTTGACCAGCTTTTTCCCCGTACATTTTTCTGTGATCCAGGTGATTAGGATCGTGAAGCACGGTCCACAGGCAATGGCAGACAGGATAAAGAGAAAGAAGGTCCACGGCCACACCAGAAACCCTTCGCGAAAGGCAAAAGGCCGACCATAAAGCACACCAGGAACACCACCCAGAGACCCTTGATGAAAGAAAGAAAGAAACACACCGATGGCTGCAATCGCCGGCATGGCTTCATGAAGGTGATGTGCCATGCCGTGGAAGAACCCGAGCTTGTTTATCTGACGATTTTCCAAAACCAGGGGAAGGTACTCGATTAACAGGACCATGAAATAGGCTGTGATGCAGAAGGCCACCTCTGTGAGCATGGAATGAACGTTCGCGTGCCAGAAGATGAACCAGCCTCTGAGGGGTTGACCGATGTCTACTCCAAGGATCCCCTGGGCCGCAGCATAGCACACTACTCCGATAACGACCGCAAAATTGACTATGTTCTTGAGTTCGTCAATTTTCACGATATACCTCAGAAAGCCCGTGAAAAAAGCGCCGGCCCCCAGAGCGATGACCCCTAAATCGGCGGCAATCCACAACCCAAACGGATAGTTGTTGTTCAGATTGGTCACATTAAGGGCCAGACCCCAGCACAGGACTGCGGCGATAGCGCCCACCGTGAGGGGACCATGCAAGGCGGCGATCCACAAGAGGAACCATTTGAGCTTACAGCGTTTGGTGCCTTCTGGGAATAATGCCTGATCGAACGGAAGTGATGCTGAATCCATAACAGAGACTCCTTCTGCAATTAATGGCTATCCGGGAATGACAACGTCTCCTTGCATACCTGTATACGCGTTGCCTGCCTTCCTGACCCAGGCCTTGCTTGAAACATAGTAGACTTTGGTGTTGGTGCCGAGCTTTTCCAAGAGCCGGAACGCATTGGGATCCTTCTTTAGTTTATAGACCTTGTGGTGAGGGTCGTTTAAATCTCCAAAATTGATGGCTCCCGCAGGGCAGGCCTGGGTGCAAGCTGTCTGATATTCGTTTTCATGAAGTTCGGCGCGCCCTTCTGCATACGCCTTGTCTCTTGCCCGCTGGAGACGATGGTAGCAGAAACTGCATTTTTCCACGACGCCCCGCATACGAACAGACACGTCGGGATTAAGGTATTTTTTCATCCCTTTTGGCCACGTCGGATCCCACCAGTTAAAAACACGCACATGGTAAGGACAGGCAGCCATGCAGTAACGGCAGCCAAAACAGCGCGTGTATATCTGACTCACAATACCGGTTTCGTGGCTGTAATCGGTAACCGTTGCCGGGCATACGGACACGCACGGCGTAGCATGGTGGTGGTCTTTGCCCTCACAGTGCTGACAGGGCCTCGGAATATATGAGATGTCCGAATTTGGAAAGGTGCGGCCATTCGAGATCTTGTAAACCCGCATCCAAAGCATGCTGCGTGTCCTGTCACTATTGTCTTTCCTGAAGGGTAGGTTGTTTTCCGCCATACAACCTACCATACAGGCGCCGCAGCCCGTGCATTTGTCCAGGTCGACGACCATACCGTACCTATAAGTCTTTTTGTCTCCTTCGCCGTGATGTGCCTCTTTCATGGTTACCCCTTCTTCGTCATTAAACTCTAGTCAGCTTGGCCCGAATGCCCCAGGTGGCACACAAGCCGGAGACCGGGTCTTCCACAACGCCTATGAGGCTATTGGCATTGACGCCCTTGCCTGCCAGGTAGTCATCGTAAGCCTTATGGCCAAGACCCTTCGGGATCCCTATCACGCCTGGCATGATCCCCTCAGTGAGGTTCACTAACACCTTGGCCTTTCCCTTGGGTGTGGCGAGAGTGGCATGCGCCCCCTCGGAAAGACCGTAATCAGCGGCTGTCATAGGATTGATCTCAACGAAAAGCCCGTCCCCTTTTAACTCGTTCTCTTCCAGAGTCTTTGTACAAAATGGCGGGTTGCCAACAGCGCCATCCGCCAGCCGCATCAATTCCGTCGGGACCAAGAGAAGCGGATACAGAACAGGATTCCCCTCCGGCTTTATCGGCGCGTAGTGTGGAAGATATTCCTCATCCTTACGCATTGTCATGCCGGCTTGGTCAAAGGCCGTAACATAGAACTCAAACTTGCCAGAAGGGGTGCCAAAGGAGCCTTCTGAGGCCGGATTCGCGTCTTCCACGAAGCCTTCTTCTTCCAGAGCCCCCCACTTTTCACCCACGGTCTCCTTCAGCGCAGTTTTGTAGTCCTCCCACGGGAAGGAATCCGCAACCTTTCCGCCCAGGGACTTGGCGATAGTCATGATGACGTCTCCCACATGCCTTGTATCAAATTGGGGCGACACCACTGGTTTGAGTAAACCCAGTACAGGTTTATGTAAACCCACGGGCGTTGGCATATCCTCCCATCGTTCCAGGTAGTGATGATTAGGCAGAATCAAGTCTGCATGATAAGCGGTTTCGTCCAGATAACTGGAAAAGCTTACCACAAAAGGTATGTGCTCGAATGCCTTGGCCACGGCCGCAGAGTCCATGGTGGTAAAGTATGGATCGGCACCGTTCACAAGGAGCGCCTTGATACCGCCATTTCCTCCGTCCATGACCTGGGGCCACCTATCAGGCAGATACTTGGTAAGGGGATAACGACTGGAACCAGCGCCATCTACACGGGGCATATTGAAACATGTGCAAGCTGTGGCGTCCTGGACCACTTCCGCCCACGGCTGAGTTGCCACATCGGGACGTGTCGACACTCCCCCGGGCTTGTTGATGTTGCCCACCAGGGCGTTCAGGGCATGGACAGCCATACATTCGTAAAGGCTTCCGGACGTGGTTCCCTTGCCACGGCCCCAGACTGCTATGGGGCGGTCTGCCTCGGCAAAGGCTCGGGCCAGCGCTACGATCTTTCTGGGCGAAAGACCCGTGATATCTGATACGGACTGAGGTGAATACTCGGTCAAGACCAGACTCTTGAAGCCCATATAGATCTTGCCGGTAAAGTCATTCCAGTCTTCAAATCCAAAGGTATGGTTTGCTGTGAACATAGGATCGTACAGTGATTCCTTGACAATTACATGGGCAAGTCCCAAGGCAAGGGCTCCTTCAGTACCCGGCCTCACAGCATGCCAGTTATCGGCCTTGGCTGCTGTGTTGGAGAGACGTGGCTCAATCTGAACAACCCTGGCGCGGTCTCCGTTGCCTGACCTCCATTTGCTGTGCGCTTGAATGACCCGAACGGGGGAGCCCCATCCCTCTATAAGACCACTTCCAAAACTCAGAATGAAATTTGCACCTTCAAGGTCGTAGCCCACTGAATCCTCGGCTCCCTGCATGAGATTCAGCGCCAATTCATACGTATCCTGATCAGAAGCCGTGCGAATAAAATTTGGCGAACCGTACGCCTTCAGGAACCGACTGAACAACTGCGGCACAGTCCCGCGATCCGAATCCAGAATAGCCGCCACAGCGTGGGCCTCGCCCTTATCGCGCAGATCGGTAAGTTTGTGAACGACCTCGTCGATAGCCTCTTCCCATGAGATCCTTCCAAAAGCGCCCGAGCCCCGCTTTCCCGATCGTTTCAACGGACCGGGAACCCGCCACGGACCATACAGGAGCTGGAGGCCGGAAGCGCCCAGAAGACAGATACCCCCGTTATTGACCGGATATCCATCTCTTCCCTCTATTTTGGTGGCACGGTCTTTAACTTTTCTGACCGTAATACCGCAGCCCCCCGGACAAAGCTTGCAGACCGTATCTTCGTGGGTGACCTTACCCCGTTCGGGAAGCTTGCCTTTGAGGCCTCCCAGCTGGTACCGCGGCCACATTTCCTGCGACCAGATGGCCATGTCGTCCATGATCTTCCAGTTCACGGGCGTCAGCATAATACCAGCGCCCGCTCCGGCCGAGAACCCGACCAAGATCTCTATAAAAGTTCTTCTGTCCAGTTTCATAGATCTTCCCCTTGCATATAGCCGATAAGCGCTATGTTCGACACATTACTTGTGGCATACAAAGCATGCTTCTTTGATGCCCTTCTTTTCTTCGTGGCACTCAGCACAGTCGTCCATCTTCATCCGATCCCAGGTGTGCTTCTTGTAGCCTGCAGGATTCGAACCCCAGATGTCCCGACTGTAAAGGGTGAGTCGGTTGTAGTAATATGGTTTCAAGTGTTCCGACTCTCCCACGGGACCGTGACAGGTGACACACTCCATCTCGCCCTTCACCACGTGGGCCGCATGAGAGAAAAAGACACACTGGGGCTGGCGGGAATAGACAAGCCATGGAATCTCCTTGCCCGGCTCAACATACTGCTTCACGAGCTTTGCCTCCTCAGGATGCTCTCCCACCTGTTCTTCGTGACACTCAAGACAACTGGATAAATCAGGAATACCCGCAAAGCTCCCGTCCCCACGGAAAAAATGACAGCCTTCACACTCGCCCATTTCTTCCACATGGAGCTTGTGGTTGAAGTCAATCGGCTGCTGTTTCTTTCCGTAAAGGAGTTGCGGGAAGATCACCCAGCCAAGAAGGAAGTGGGGCCCAAAACCCATAGCAAATGCAATAATGGGTATGAGGAATCGCCAGGTTCCCGGTTTGACCGGCTTAGGCTCATGTACCTCTTCGGCTGCGATCTCCTCAGTGGCTTCCTGCCCCTCGTCAGCTACGGCTTGCTCTTTTTCCTCTGTTGTGCTCATGCGGACTCCAAATCGTAAAGTGTTGAGAGTTTGAGGTGGTTATGTGTCAGTCAATACACAATAGATGAGACTAAATGGTGAAAATATTGCGACTTGTGCTGCAAAAAATGTATCGTCCCCTTTACCCCGAAGTCCTGATTTTGTCAAGGAAAAACCACAGTAAAGCCATAAAACTTAAGCATTTTACTCCACATCAGAGGGTGTAAATAGCTTGTCCGGCTATCCTGCAAAATAACCGATAACAGGTGGGGCTCAAAACGTCATGAGAAGAAGAACAATCGACAGTAGAAGTAACGCTTTTTGAGGGACAGACAACCATTGACCAGTGTCTCCTGTTGAGGATAATGATTGCTTGGAGTGGTTCTCAGGAATACGTTCCGATTGGCATGGCTCTTGTGGCTTCCGTCCTCGTTTGTTTGCCCATTTTGAGCGTTCTATGGCTCGCTCCGCAAAATTCAAAAACTCGGGTTTACACCCTCAAACAGTTTGGCCGGCTTGCTCCCCGTAAGCCCGTCCTTCAGGACAGGGTCAAGGGGAGCTATATGAAAATGTATATGTTCCTTACCGGGGCGCGAAGCACTGGCGCAAGCCAGAACGCCACCCTCAGGGCGGGGAAGCTTCAATTTTCGCGCTTCGCTTCACCAAGAACGCTATGCAAAATGGTCAAGAATAGACTACTCCGGAAACCTCAAGAGCCTCTAAGCCACCTGGATAGCGGAACGTATTTATGACAGTTACTATAAGCACTTGGATAACGGAGCATAGTCCTGAGAATCACTGTAAATACCGAGAGAGATACGAAACTTTGAGGCAGGGCTATGGGAGCCATCGACGCAAGAAATGATAGAAGACTACCTGTATAAGTTCGACGAAGAATCCAAGGACATACAGGGGCGCATGTTTGTAAATGGCGAATTGCCATGCAAAAAGAACTGCCGCAAGCAACAGAGATATTTGTAAAACCGTCACATAAAGGCGAGTCGCAGCCGGCCTTCGAGCCGCAGAGAAGGCCAGGAAAGCCCTTGTGCCCGGCACGCTGACCGCGAGAGAAAGCCAAAACCTCTCTGTGGGGAAGAACACCATCGGCCAATCAAAGCGAGCAAAGGCCTTGTTGACGATAAGGATGATCCAGTCGGGATTAACCAGAAAAAGGACCCCCACA
>JAQYVR010000234.1 GCA_030145395.1 Desulfobacteria bacterium | reverse complement strand
AGCCAGCTCGCGCTGACCATCATCGACATGAAGGAAAGAAAGGATCTCTTTGTTGCTCTAGTCATGTTAGGGATTACTCTTGCCTCAAATCTCGCTATCGGCTTCGTTGTGGGTCTTGCTATAGCTTACGCCCTAAAATCTGAAAAGCTGGCAATATAGGGGCAAATTGATTCCCTGGACTCTCCAGCTCTCCTTGTCCACCACCAGGGGCTCATCCCTTTCTTTTATGTCAGCACTGAAGTCAAGTGCCCATGTGCGTAATAGGTAGGAGTTTTAATAAGCGGCACGTACGCGCGTAGGGAATAAATATTTTGTATGGCTTACGTTGATCCCGCCCTAAAGGACTGCGCTCGCAAAGAGCCACCCAGCCGATTCTTATGATGGGTAGATGACACCTACGTCAAAAACATGACGGTATGATTCCCGAGTATTTTCAGACAAATAATGCGGAAAGAAAGCTTTAGGAGGCAATAGAGAAGTAGGCGCCTGAAAGGACAAGGGGCCCGATCAATGATGAATTCCTAAAGGTGAGTTGTAGGTGCCGGCGCTGAGGGAGGCTATACTTTCTGGATAGCAAGAGCGTTCTGCCTTGAAGGGGAAATCTTCCCACAGTCCCAATAAGTCGGGACGGGGAATACGCTAGATGTAGCAGTTCAGGACGTCTACTTCCTTATCCTCACGGCTCTAGCGTGGCCTGTCAGACCCTCAATCTCTGCTAATCGGATAATGTCGGAAGCGTCGCTTTTTAGAGCCTTTTCACTGTAATGAATCACACTTGTCTTCTTCACAAAATGATTCACTGAAAGAGCTGAGGCGAATCTCGCCGTTCCGGCCGTGGGAAGCACGTGGTTTGGCCCGGCAATATAGTCCCCAACAGGTTCGGGCGAGTAAGGCCCAAGAAAGACCGCGCCTGCATTTTGAACACTTCTTAAGTAGCTGTCGGGTTTCTCCACGTGGAGCTCCAAGTGCTCCGGTGCAATCTGATTGGCCAGATCGAAACAGGCAGCCAGGTTGGACGCTATCATCACAGCCCCGTAAGCCTTTAGCGAGGCCTCGGCAATCTCTCTACGCGGAAGCCCCTTTAATTGATCCTGAACAGCACTGACCACAGCTTTGGCCAGCTCGGCAGAGGTAGTCAGCAGGATTGCAGAAGCAAGTGCATCGTGTTCAGCCTGGGACAACAGGTCGGCGGCAATATAATCGGGGTTTGCCTTCTGATCAGCAATGACCAGAATCTCGCTCGGTCCTGCCACCATATCAACCCCCACCGTGCCAGCCACCATCTTCTTGGCAAGGGTCACAAAAACATTTCCGGGTCCCACTATGACGTCCGCTTTGGGAACGGTCTCTGTACCGTAAGCCAGGGCTGCGATCCCCCAGGCACTTCCGGCCTTGAAGACCTTCTTGACGCCTATCTTTTTTGCCGCAGCAAGGACATACGGGTTTACCTTGCCGCTCTTTGTCGGCGGCGTTGTAATACAAATGTTCCGTACACCGGCAACCTTGGCAGGAATGCACCCCATGAGGACGGATGATACAAGCGGTGTCTCACCCCCTCGCCCCCCGGGCACATACACACCGGCTGTACTGACCGGCCGAACAAGCTGTCCCAGTACGCTGTCGTCCGCTCTCTTTACGGACCACGACGCCTCAACCTGATGCCTGTGAAAGGCCTCAATCTGTTTTGCGGCCTTATTCAGGCTTCTGAGGAACCCTCTGTCCACGCGGAGCTGGGCCTGATCAAACTCCTTCTTTGAGACTTTCAGCGATTTGGTGGGGAGTTTGGGGGCATCGAATCGGTTAACGTAGCTAATCAGGGCCTTGTCTTTGTTTTTGCGAACATCAGCGAGAATCTTCTTAACCGCATTGGCATCTTTCACCCTAAAGGCGAGACCCCGATTCACGATGGCATCCAACCTCTTCTGAGCAGCTGCCGAGGGAAACTTAAATACTTTCATAATGTTTAACCCTGAATGATCTCAGTTGGTTGTTGCCCACCTACGGCTTCTTGTCTCATCCTTTTCTTTTGACACCAGGTAGGGCATTTGGTACTTCCGTAACTACGTCTGAAACAGAGCCCTGAAGTAATCCACGGTCTTGCGCAGGCCCTCTTCGAGCGGGACTTGTATTTCGTAGCTCAGGACTTGTTCGGAGAGTGTGACATCAGCCCAGGAATGGAGCACATCGCCGGGTCTGGGGTCGGCATACGCGGCTTCTGCATCCGAGCCTGTAATCTGTCTCAACAGGACCAAGAGCTGATTCAGGGTAAGCTGGCCGCCGCACGCCAGGTTCATGACTTTACCCGGTGCCTCCTTGGCCTCAGCCGCCAGCAGGTTGCCATAAACGACATTATCCACGTACGTAAAATCACGGGATTGTTCACCGTCCCCGTACACTGTCGGTGAAGTGCCTGTGACAAACGCTTTGATGAACCGTGGAATCACCGCTGAATATTCTGAATTGGGGTCCTGGTTTGGACCGAATACGTTGAAATATCTAAGAGATACAGTCTCAAGACCGTAAAGCTCGAAAAAAATGCGCAGGTAATGTTCCGCGGTCAGCTTCTGGGCGGCATACGGTGAAAGCGGGGCCGGGATGATAGTCTCTTTCCTGGGAAACCCCGGAGAATTTCCATACACAGCAGATGAAGATGCCAAGACCATCCGGTTCACGCCTGCGTCTCGTGCTGCCACCAGCAGGTTAAGCGTCCCATCCACATTCGCACGGTTTGATTCAATTGGCAGGGCGATAGACCTCGGGACCGAGGGTATGGCGGCCTGGTGAAGGACATATTGAATGCCTTCCGTGGCGCCATGACAAATGTCAATGTCTGCGATGTCGCCCTGCACGGTTTCAAGGTTATTGAGAAGATCGGGGGACATTCCGGCAAAATTGAGATTTTCCTGTTTTCCCGTTGAGAAATTGTCCAAGACGCGTACTGAATCCCCTCGATAGAGAAGTGCCTTCACAATGTTCGAGCCGATGAATCCGGCACCGCCGGTCACTAAGAAATTCGCCATGTTTGAGTTATGTCCTTTCCGTGCTAATCTCCCGCGGAGAAAACGAGGTCATACAGGATTTTGTCTTCTTTACCATTCGTCTGCGTGCTCTGTTTCTCTGCAGTGAAAATATACTTTTAGACACGCAGAACTGTAATGTAGGAAAACGCTTTTTGTCAAGACGTTCCACGCTTTTTTTCAATAATTTCGGCACAATTAGAGATGGCTTACCACGATAACCAGGGCTTTCAGGCCACACTCCTTTCTCAGTTCCAGCCGGGTACCTTGGTACTCACCTCTGGCGGTCGCCTTGCGCGTCACCTCAAGCACAAATACAGGGAAGTCCAGATAGCTGCTGACAAGACGGGGTGGATTTCTCCGGGTGTCTTGAGCTTGAATGCCTGGATGCGGAA
Organism: Desulfobacteria bacterium; assembly: GCA_030145395.1. GTDB lineage: Bacteria > Desulfobacterota > Desulfobacteria > Desulfobacterales. Next base: position 8,103 of record JAQYVR010000234.1, on the reverse strand, counting down.
GACATGGAATATGACCTGGCCCTCAATCCGTCCACTATCGCACTTGAACTGTCTTCGCTTGTGGAAGGAGGCTTCCAGTAGCGTTCCGCCACCAGAGCCATTTCTCCCCGATTTGGGGTTATTTCAAGCGCTCGATGACACCTATACTGTTCTGATCCGCCACAGTCTTTCTCCGGAAGGGCCCAAGGCACCGGTAACGTCGCTCCTTTCGTGGCGAAGAAAGATCATGCAGAACTTTGAGGCCCTTGCCAGGGACCTTAAAGGCTTCCACCCTGCGTTGTTGCCTGTACAAATTGCCCTGGCTATCCGAAGAGGCGAGGTGCGGCTGCCTGAAGCAATTGTTCTGGCTGCCTTTGAGGCCCCGGCCCCTATTGAAGAGAAGCTTTTCGACTGTCTGGCAAGCCTGTGTGCAGTGAGACGCCTTGACCTTCCCACGGGCGCCCCCGATAAAACAGAGCGAGTCGTCATGCCAAGTCGAAAACAGGAGGTAGCGTGGCTGACTCGGCAGGTGGTCATGGATGCCCATTCCGTCCCCTTGAACCGCATCGGAGTGGTAGTGCCTGATACCGAAAAATACGTGCCTTACGTGAAACAGGCTTTTCGCGAAACTATGGGGGAGTCGGTTGATCAAGTTCAGTCCGCATATAACATCTCCCTGGGCGCCCCCCTATTGGAACGACCACTGGTTAAATCAGGCCTTCTCCCTTTGCGGTTCTGGGCAGAGGGCCAACCACGCGCCTTGCTGCTTTCCTTGGTTATTTCAACCTATTATGGCCGATGGCAAAAAAGCAGGGATCTTATTGCCCGGGCAGATCGAGTATGGCGTAGGCACGGCCTGGATGCCGGTCTTCACTCTTGCCTACAGGCACTTTCGAGCCAATCCCCCGAACTCTTCTCGCAGCTGAACAGGGGAGATCCAACGCTTGAACATGCCCTGGGCGTCTTTGCACAAGAATCTCATCGCACGGGTTCGGGGTGGGTTCGTACCCTGGAAATCTTCTGGACCGCAGTCGGCTTTCCGGTGACTGCGGATGAGGCGGACACAGGAGCCTGGCGTCATCTAAGGACACTGTTGCACCGCGTCCAAGAGGACTTGAGAGGAACACCCATGACCCTTGCGGACTTCACCGGCCTTTTGCACCATCTCCTTTCTGAAGAGTTGGTACATATTCGGGGAAGCGAGGAAGCAGGCATTCAGGTCCTGGGGATAATAGAATCGAGGGGGCTTAGCTTTGAAAAGCTCTATGTGCTTGGTCTATCAGCCGGCAGCCTTCCACAACCTGTTCGTCCACTTCCTTTCCTTGACGTGTGGGAGCGTCATCAAGTACAGGGGGCGACAGCTGAAAGCCAATACATCTTTGCCGAAGGAGCCTTCCGCCATATCCTTGCATGTGCCCCTCATGTCACACTGATTCGGCCCGAGGAAGAATCTGCCGAACCTCTGGCTCCATCCCCGTTCTGGGCCCAGGGCGTCGCTGAAGAGACGCATGGCGAAATCGATCCGTGGAACACACCTGACAGCGTCTGGGCCAGAGCCACTTGGCTAAAGCAGGCCAAAAAAGGCCTGGCGCACCCCGTAGTCTTCCCGCCAGACGACCCCTCTGTGGAGGGTCATCTTCTTCCTGAAAATATCTCTGTCTCCAATCTTGCTACGGCCTTTGCCTGTCCCTTCCGGTTCTATGCAGAAACTATCTTGAAGATCTTTCCGCCCGACGAACTGATCATGGGAATCTCACCCATGGAGCGCGGAAATCTTCTCCACAAGGCCTTGGCCTTTTTCACCCGTGGTTATCGTGATCAAGACCCGGCCAAAAAGAAGGACAGGACGGCCATGGAGGCCCTCCTCGTGGCGTGTTCGGACGAGGCGTTATCATCTACCGGCAAGGCTCAACAAACAGTCGAAGATAATCTTGGGCAACACAGTCGGGCCATGGAACGCCGCAGGTGGCTGGGTGACAAGGATGGAGCGCCGGGCTTGCTAACACAATGGTTAGACCTCGAATTACAGCGCCTTGACGAAGGTTGGTGCTGGTTGTGTGAAGAATCTTCTTTTGAGGGCCTCACGGTCCCTGGCCTGCCCTTTTCTATTGGCGGCCGTATTGACCGAATCGACGGCCACAAGGACAAAGGCGTAATCCTATGGGATTACAAGAGCGGAGAACCTCCTTCCGCACAGGCTGTACTTGAATATCTCGTCGATCCCCAGATCCCGGCCTACGTGCTGGCCGCCAAAGAGCACCGGATCGCCGGAGTCGGAAAAGAGCTGGGACCGGATACTCATGTGTCAGGCGGATATGTTCTTCTGAAAAAGACATCGTCGGTTAGCCATAGGATTCTTAAGCCAAAAGAAGAAAGCTGGGACCAGGTTCTGGAGGAGTGGAAAGAAGCTGTGGCAAGCTTAGGACGGAAGCTTGTCTCGGGTGAATTTGGGGCTGAGCCTTACCCTGTCTCAGGGGACGCCAGACAGGCGAATGCCTGCCTGTACTGCCCTTACAGGCCCCTCTGCAACAGAAAGGTCTTTATGTATTAGATTGTTGCCGTTTCAGTCTGAGAGATTACCTCTCAGGTTTGCTTAAACCGCAGAATATCGAACAAGAAATACTGAATGTAGAAGTGACGCCTTCGAAATTCTGCGGTTCCTTGTTCTACGGTTCGATATTGAAAATGAGCAGAGCAAATTTCAAATATCTTCGGCTATATTTGATCGAACGGACGGTTGTGTAGGTTTTTTCCTCTGATCACGGAACCCCAGGAAGGAAGGTCAGAAGAATGGATGAGGAGAGAAGAAGAAAGACGAGGGTTCAATTTACCACCCAGGTCGTCGTGAAGACGGAAGAGTCGGAAATCGTGACAGAGGCGAACTCGGAAGACATCAGCATAAAAGGAATCTTCGTTAACACCGAAGAAAAGATTCCCGCAGGGACATCATGTGACGTGGAGATTTTACTCATGGGCACATCCACAAGGCTTGTCCCAGATATAAAGGGCGTGATTACACGTCAGGATGAAACCGGATTGGGAATTGTTTTTGATTCCATGGACCTGGACAGCTACATTCATCTGAAGAATATTATTTTGTACAATGCCCCCGACCCCGAAGACATGGAAAGGGAGATGTTTTCCCTCAAATAGTGCCCATCCATAAACAACATAAAAAGTGGTGGGCGCAGGATAAGTTTCCAATCCATAAATGAGGAATTTTTTTGATGAACAAGGCCGCACAAGCCCGCCCGCCTCGCCTGAGCGCTCGCGATGGCGGGCAGGGGTTTTCGTCGAGGCGTACAGGAGGTACTCCGCAGACGGCCTCTTCATAAGCCGCAGGTGCAAACCCGCGGAGAACGCCGCTCATCGGGCGCGAAGCGTTGCCCGGCAACAAAAGGGCCATTTATGGATGGAAACTAAATAGGCTTGCGCATGAAGGACCACATGAATCTGCCCCCTGATACTGAGGCCAGAGAGCTTGCACTTGACATAACCCAGAGCCATCACGTGGAGGCACCGGCTGGTTCCGGCAAAACCATGCTCCTTGTGGCGCGGTTCATAAAGCTCTTGAGCTGCGTAAGACATCCCCACGAGATCCTCGCCCTCACCTTCACAAACAAGGCAGCAGGCGAGATGAAGACCCGCATAGGAGCCGTTTTACAGAAGGCGCACTCCGGGTTGCCGCCTTCCAGTGACCTTGAAGGGGATTTGTTGAAAAGCGCCAAAAAGGCCCTCAAGCATCACGAAGCGCACCGCTTCCTCTTGCTTTCCCCGGAGGGACTCCAGGTGACGACCTTTCACGGCTTCTGCTACGCCTTGATCAAGCGGGCCCCTCTTGAAGCCGGGGTGCCACCACAAAGCGTGGTCATTGACGAAGAGGAACAGGGGCCGGTTCTGGATGAATCGATTCGGAACATGATTAGTGCTGTTGTCTCCATGCCCGAAGGAACCCATGAGCGAACGGCGTTTGAAAACCGCCTCCTGCGTCTGAATAACCGCCTCCCCGCGCTTGTCGACGAGATAAGAGACCTGGTAAAAAGAAGAGACCTCTTTTCCGATCTTGTCGAAGCCCTTGGAGTCTCCCCAAACCTGGACGAGTTTAGAGCTGTCCTCACCCGGCGTATCGGAGGTGTTGTAGAGGGCTTTCTCAAGGAGGCGTCTGAAGCCTTTGGCCCCACATCTCTATGTCAGGATTGGGACGCTTTTCAGCGTCACCTCAAGGAGAAGGGCTCCCCAAATGCCGATACCCTCCCTGAGCGTCTTCCTGGAGTGGCATGGAGCGACCTGTCGGCCTGGAAGGCCATGGGCGAAGTCTTGACCACCAAGGACGGGAGGCCCCGCCAACAGACCGGTCCTGCTACGGGTGGCTTTTACAAAGGATTTGCCAAGGGGCCATGGGGAAAACCGGTAAGAGATCTCCCCGTTAGCGTGACCCGTTTGCTTTGCGACCTGAAGAATCTGCCCGGGCAGGATGTATCTCTGATCGACATAGATGCTTTGGCCGACCTGATCATACTGGTCGCCCGCGCAATAACCACATACGAAACAAAATGTCGGCAGCAGCACGTACTCGACTTCGCGGGACTGGAACAGGCCGCTCTCAGAACCCTGGGCGAGGACTCCCCCAGTGATCTGCAGCTTTTCCTGGACCACCGTATTCAGCAGCTCCTCGTGGACGAATTTCAGGACACCAGCCGAAATCAATGGACCCTGATCCAACGCTTGTGTGCCGGATGGACCCCTGGTGACGGTCGCACCTTGTTTCTTGTGGGAGATCCCAAGCAGTCTGTGTATGCCTTCCGTAAAGCCGAAGTGCGACTTTTTCTTGAAGCAAGAAAGGGGATACCTGTTTCAGGTCAAGGGCTTCTCCCAGTGACTAAGATAAAGCTTGAAGCAAATTTTCGCTCGCAACCAATGCTTGTCCGATGGACAAACCAGCTTTTTGGCCGCACCGTGATGGCCGATCCAAAGTCCGCCTTTGATGAAGTCCCTTTTCAGCCATCAACGGCCCATCCCCAACTCCCAAACCAAGACACTCCGCAGGACCCTCCTGTATCTCTGAATATCTTCTTCAAGGACAGCGCGGTCTCTTCCCCGGCAGAAGCAGAGGCACAATGGTTGGCCCGAGCCGTTCGGAACGTTGTGGAAAGGTCGCCTGGGACCAGCATCGGAGTACTGCTTTTCACTCGAAACCGATTGCCTCTTTACCTTAATGCCGCGAGAAAGGTCGGCCTGGCTGTGCGAGTGAAGGAAGGGCTCAAGGTGGCAGAACAAACCGAGGTCATGCATCTCTATCAAATGGCCACTGCCCTGTGCCGGCCCCACGATGATCTGGCCTGGGCATCCCTGGTTCGGTCTCCGTGGGCCTGGGTAAACTCTCCCTTGCTGCTCAAGATCGCCAGCATGCCCGCTCCTGCCTGGTCCCAGAAGCTTAAGCCTATTGCCAAGGAATACCCCGAGATAGGGCGAATACTGGATGCTCTCGATGTGGGCCGCCGACGGGTGGGGAGGGATCCCCTGGCTGAAGTTGTTCGAGATGTATGGATGGCCCTTGACGGTCCTGAAAGAGTGGCCGCCCGATTCGGTCCCGAAGGTGTAGCAAACTGTCGCTTGTTCCTCGAGGTTCTGGAATCCATTGACACAGGGATTCCCGAAGAGACCCTCTTGCGTCTCGATTTGGCTCTTGAGACCCTTTATGCCCCTGAGGCCCCGGATGCCACCGGAGCTCCGGTGGATCTGATGACCGTTCATGCAGCCAAGGGTCTCGAATTTGATGTGGTCTTTCTCCCCTTTCTTGATTGGCCGCCCCTTGCGGTATCCCAGCCCCCACCGTATCTACTGGAACGATCTTCAGAACCAGAGGGACTCCCGCTGATTGCCATGGGACCGGACCGAAGGCTGGGTGAACCCGAGCCCGGCTATCCCGTATTGAAGCGCTTGGCCAATGGTCGCCGTATAGGCGAGGCCAGGCGACTCCTCTACGTGGGAATCACACGTGCCAGGAGGGAACTCTTCTTAAGCGGCGTTGCAAGGCATAACAAACGCGGGCTAAGTGCCCGTAAGGAATCGCCTCTATCCTGGATTTTGACAGACACAACTGATCAAGATGAGAAACTGATCTCTACCTTTTTGAATCCCTCTGGTTCTGTTGTTGCCCGGGAAGAGAGTCAGCAGATGCAGCCCCTGCCGGCCCCTGCCCCGTTTGAGCCCCAGCCGCTGCCTTATCTGATTGAAGCACCCTCGGAACTCGTGGATGCTTCAATGTATGAACAAGATACTGGAAAGAGCGAAAGCGAACCAACAGCGTATGCTGTCGTCAGGGGAACCATAACCCATCGGCTTATTGAGACCCTATGGCGAGAGGGAGCGCTTCCGGAAACCGAAAGGATCGCCACGGCCGTGGCTGCGGAGGGGATTAGCCCGGACATGGCAAAAGCCGCAACCCAGGAGATTCAAGATGAAGTAAAAGCCTGCCTGAAGGAGCCCTTTTTTCAATGGCTGCTTGACCGAAAGTGTCGTAACGGGGAAAGCGAATTCGCCATAGAGGCGATCAAACGGGAGGGCACGATCCAGACCGGTATCCTCGACTTTGTTAGGCAAGACAAAGACCTCTGGTGGATTGTTGATTTCAAGACTTCACGGCCGACAGCAAGGCAGGGTGCTGCTGAATTCGTGAAGGGTGAGGTCGAACACTACCGGCCTCAGCTTAAAGCCTATCAGACCATGCTGGCAAAGGCGAATGGGGTTGACATCGCAAAAATAAGGATCGGGCTGTATTTTACGAGTATCCAACAATGGCATGGGGTAGCATAGAGAGTGTTGATTGTTGTCCGTTGTGAAATCTCAAAGCAAGCTACATTCTCGATAACCTTCCAGCCATGCTGGTTCCGGTTTGACGGCTTCGTAAAAAGTCCATCTGCGGCGTTGCAACGTACGATAAGTACGCCTCATTCCTCAATATTCGCGCGCCTTGCATCTGGAGCTTTTTACTGTGCCGTCTGTTTGTTGACTTTTTACGAGTCCATCAGGTTTAATTACTTAAAAATGAAGCTCCCCGCCGCAAGCAGCGGGGTATTGAAAACTTAATAAATGCACAATTAGCTTTTAGCGCGGAGCCTCTCACATTACTTGTTGCAGCAAATCGGGATAGATGATAACCCCACAGTGTTGACAAGCATATTGCCAAAGTAGAATATGCCCTGTTTCAAGGGCAAGGAGTATCAAGTGCGAGCGGTGGTTCAGCGAGTAACAGAGTGCGAGGTTCATGTTCAACATCAGGCCGTAGGGCGTATCGGCTCGGGCCTTCTTGTGCTACTGGGGATTTCCCGTTCTGACGAGGAGAAGGACGCTGATTACCTGGCAGACAAGATCGCATACCTCAGGATCTTTGAAGATGCTGATGGCAAAATGAACCGCTCGCTCATTGATACGGGTGGCGAGATGCTGATAGTCTCCCAATTTACCCTCTTGGGCGATTGCCGCAAGGGTAGGCGCCCCTCGTTTGTTCAGGCAGCCCCTCCGGAAAAGGCTGAAGGGCTATACGATTATTTTATCTATCAAGTGAAGCTGAAGGGAATCTCGGTTGCCACTGGTCAGTTCCAGGCCATGATGGCTGTGTCACTGGTCAATGATGGGCCGGTTACTTTGATTCTCGAAAGCAAATAAGACGGCTTTGCAAAAAGTCCATCTGCGGCGTTGCGCTTCATCCCCGCCCTGTTAAATTCTCGCTGCGCGAGACGGCGGAGCCGATTTAACAGGGTAAATCATTGCGACGCATGAATATGGCGCAGGGCGCAAGGCTTAGGGGAGCTTGAGTTACATTATTCGGCCTTATGCCTTGAGCCTTTTGTTTCCGTCTCATTCCTCAAGATTAGCGCGCATGGCATCTGGAGCTTTTTGCTGTGCCGTCTCTTTATTGACTTTTTCCTAGTCCATAAAGTAAGGCAGAATGTCTGACAGGGAAGAAAAGGGCCGCGGGAATGATGAGATCCCTCCATGTATGATCCATGTGGATAAGGAGGGAACTTGGTTCCACAATGGTGCTCCTATTATTGACCGCGGGCTTCTTGCCCTTTTCTACAGGTCTCTCGACTTGGATGACGAGGGGCGATACATTATCAC
>JAQYVR010000182.1 GCA_030145395.1 Desulfobacteria bacterium | reverse complement strand
CTCCCTAATTTAGGATTCTCAGACCAGTGCTGTGGCACATTGCAGTGACCACGCTTTCTTTTGAATTCAACAAGTGCTGTGAACATCTCATTCCAGAAAGCTCCCGAGGCAACTTCACGAGGATCCCACATAAAGCCAATTTCGTTCAGGCGCTGGATGCGCTCCTCGGCTAACTTCCCCAGATTTCGAACCGAGCGTTGCTGAGACAACCATGGCCCTAACTTAGTATTCTCAGGCCACTTAATTGGCACATTGCAGTGACCATACTCTCTTTTGAATTCAACAAGCGCCTCGAACATCTCTTCCCAGGAAGCTTCATGAGAGTCCCATATGAAGCCAACGTCGTTCAGGCGCTGGTTGCGCTCCTCGGCTAACTTCCCCTGATTTCGAAACCAGCGTTGCTTAAACGCCCATGGCGCTAACTTAGGATTCTCAGGCCAACTGTGTGGCACATTGCAGTGACCGTAGCGCTCCCGGAACGCTTTTAGTTCACCATATCGCTCGTCCCATGTACTACCCAGTCTCGTGATGCATGCTGTAGTAATCGATTTGCGTAGCGAATCTAATGACAACTCCGGACCAAGAAACTCAACCTTTTCTCGGAATCGACTGTCATCGTATCCACCAGTTCGACCACGCTCTTCACGCATCTGCCGGATGATCTCAGCCAAGATTTCGTCTTGCTCCTGCATAGCTTGAAGTACATTCCAGACCTCGTCGAATTCTGTACGCTCGACCGCTTCCTCGACAGACTCACCTATCACCTCTTCGACAAAAAGCGGCAATAAAACGTAGCCCGAAGTTTTTCCAGTCTCCTTGCGCATAGCTCGACCAGTTGCTTGGACAATATCCACTCGACTCCGCTTTGGTGACAGAAATGCCACCATATCGACTGCCGGGACGTCTACCCCCTCAGTCAAACATCTGGCATTTGACATGATCGCCTGCTCTGCATCACGAAATGCAGCAATATAACCATCTCTTTTGGCAGTGGGCATAACTCCGGAAACGTGATACGACTCGAAACTAGGTAAGTGGCTCCTAATGCCCTCACTCCCTGGGCCAGTAAAGGATTTTGCCGAAGCGACCAATCTGTGAAAGGTAAAAACTTTCACAACGTCATACTTTTCGGCAGCCTTCAGTAAAGATATCTGACTAGCCACATGACGGGCTTTAATAGGGTCTCCATCAACGATCACCTCTCCACGACGAAGCAGCTCATCGTTGACTTCCTCCGAGGTGACCACCGAAATGACCACCTTGTAGTTGCAGATAATGTTACGCCTTGCAGCTTCAGCAAACCATAGCTTATGAGCAACTGGCCCATACGATTCCGGCACATCCATGGAATAGACGAGTTTGGCGTCGCCTTCCTTGTCCCTTCTGCGAACATCATAATGACGTGGCGTTGCCGTCATGAACATGCGTTGTCTGATCGGAAGATTCTGATCTTTAAGAGCAAAACTGAAATTGATGCCCTCTCTTCCAGCGGTTTTGTGCGCCTCATCAAAAACTCCCAAGTCGAATGGTCTATTTTTGTCCATACCAGCAGCCACTACCCTGGCTGATTGGTAGGTGGAGAAGACAACCTTGATCCCATCAGAATCTTGCGAAAGGAACTCCCTAACTATTTCGCTATCGGTGCTTACTGGAAAACTCAGATCCGATGGTCTGACGATGATAGCATCTATGTTTCTGGTCACGGTTGGATCAGAACAGACACATAAATAAGATAAGTCTTCCCAATTTGTCTCTTTGAGCCATTCGCGAAGAATCTGTCGCAAAAGCACTAAGGAAGGGACTAAGACGAGGATTCTTTGGCACCCCATACGCTCGGCAACCCACAGAGCCACTAAGGTTTTGCCGGTTCCGCAAGCCATCACTGTTGTGACCCTGTCGTTTTCCTTAAAAGCGGGCAGAATGTCGTCCAGAGCCTCAAGCTGATGGGACAGTGGTTCCTTTTTCTTCTTGGGAACAAAGCTACCTTCCAGCCATCCAAGTATTACGTCGAAGTCCCTCGACTCCAAGTGATCGAGATCACTCCCACGGATGCAGTAGAAACCGCTACGTTCGTTCATCACCGAAGGAAGGTCATTACAGTTTGTGATAAGCACACGCTGAGCGATTTGATCAGTTAGACCCATAAACGTTGAGAGTTCTGCCCATTTAAGGGAAGGACGTCCGGTACGAAACTTGGCTTGGTAGGCATGGTGTTGGTTAGTGTGAGTCTTGAAGAGGCCGTCGACGCCCATGTCCTTGGGCGTGTAAAGCGAAAACCGCTCTTTTACAGGCAACGGAATGGAGTCGAAAGGCCAAACTTGCTTAGCATTCACAATGGGCTGAGTCGCTAGGTAGGCTTCTGCAAAGACCTCAAATGCATCGCCACGTTCTTTCTCCGTTGGCAGAGAGGAAATCCGTGACTCCAACTCCTTGAAGCCAGTTAGCTTATGAAAGAATTTACGCTCGGCAAAAAAACGAGCTTTTGGGTGCTTAGGTGGTTGCATATGCTTGCGAGAAAATACGGAAGTGAAGAACTCTCACTCTTGACCTGCACTGAGCAAAAAGATTTTGTCTCATTGATGAATAGTAGCTGGAACTTGAACTGCTCTCAGAATACGACAACGAAGAGGGCTGTGTCAAATGAGAGTAAGTATTGAAGGCAACCAGGGAGAAAGTGAAGAAAGAAATTGCAGGAAAAAGCCCCCACCGAGGGAAACCACTTTTACTCCTAAGCCGCTCTCAGGGGTGGCTTTTTTTGTGTGTATAGCTTTATCATCTTTTGGGTTTAAAACAGCCCTGTGGGGGCTGGCGGTATCAGGGAGCCATCCTGGTCTCTATCAATGGTTGTGTGCAAAACTGGAGTATCTTGCGGTACCATGGCCTGTTTTGCCGAGGGTCTTGCGTGTGCAATCCGTGTGCAATTCGTGTAACACTTGGCCCCAAAATATCCTTTTTGATACCAATAGCATAGAGGACGCTTCCAGAAGCTGTAACAGCTAGATGCTTTAATGCTGTAGATTTAGCGGCTAGATGAGGAGTCTTTTGAACTACTTGGAAAGGCCCAAAAACAATAACACCCGCCTTACAAGCCGGGGGTCCGCAGTTCGAGCCTGCGTCCGCCCACCATGTAAAATTAAGGACTTAGACTAATAATCTAAGTCCTTTTTCTTTGGCTTAATTGTAATTTCCAACCTTATTTCCAACCTCTGAGCTTATTTGAGGGCCGCTTCCACTCTTTCCCTGGAGGCTCTAACATAACCCCCCCCATACCACCCCCCACTTGACCAATCGACCCCTTACAATCATATGATTCCGTCAGAGAAATCCGCATAAAAAATTGCATTTTGGTGGGCTTTAGTGGGGGAAGAATACACATTGACAGATACCAATACCTTGTGCCAAATTCAATACCAGCAGAGTGTGAATTAAGGGATGTTATCTTAAGTTTTGCTTCGGTCGAGTTGAAGGTTAAATTTCTCATCAATATACTTGTTGTTCCCCAC
>JAQYVR010000157.1 GCA_030145395.1 Desulfobacteria bacterium | reverse complement strand
CCCCAGATAACTATCCAGGCGGATGCAACCCTAACCCTGCAAGGGGGCATGATAAAAATCAACTAGGGGCAATAGTGCAGAGAACAGCGCTTTTAAAAGGAGTAGAACTGACTGAGCTCTCGCCCCTTCCACTTTGATTTTTATTATCTTTCAACCGGCGGCAATAGTGTAGTGGCAATGGATATCAACCAAGTCTTTCTGCGGGGCGGGAAGCAACTCGTCGAGTTGCTGGAGTTCAGTGTTATCAGCCTGCAGCCAGATCCGCTGTTCGCCTTTCTGGTGGGGGAATATCAGTTGCGGCCGACGGCGGAGGGAGCCGTCGCTCTTTACGATGTATTCTGCGCGCCGGACACGCCGGCACGAATAAGTCCCGCTGACGTGCTTCCACCGCGGAATCTGCGTATACAACAGGATATCGAACCGTTGCGAATACACCTGCTGCAACACGAGAGGGCCCGCTCTGCCATGCAAGGTCGACAAGAGACTGAAGAATCCCAGCAGGACCAGCTGGCAACTGAAGATATGGAGATCCCTTCGATATCGATGCCCGGAAAGTATATTTTCGACACGATTTTGGTAAGGGTCTGGCAAGGCCAGCCACTCCGTAACCTTGCCCACCGCTATGATCCCGGATTGTCGCCGCAGGAAAATCTGCCCGACGGCCGCATGACTGCAAGCCAGAAACACTTCGTAGACAAAATATGGGAACCGCAACTGCGCCCTTATCTGGCCAGCGCGGGCTTTCGCCGCATCGCTAATATCGCCTGATCCGGAGAAAAGGTGCCAAAGAAAAGGTGCCAAAAGAAAAGGTGCCTGGTTTATTACGACTGAGAAAAGGTGCCTTGGAGAAAAGGTGCCTGGTTTATTACGACTGAGGTGGGCAAATCCTTGTAGGCCGAAATTAACCTGGCACCTTTTCCTATACCCTTTTCTATTCGCTGTGAATCAATGCCGCGCGTCTGATCTGTCCTCCGACTGATGCCACCGCGAAAGCCCTGGGATTGTGCGGCTCCCGGGTCTCGCTCAATAGTTGGATCAAACCCGTACACAGGTAGTCATTACAGATCCTCGAACGCATCTTCCGAGGCAGCCGGCACCCCTCTGGACCCTGGTACAGGCAGGCAAGATGGTAGGTCTTTGGGGGGATATGGGAAAGGTACGATTCCAGCACATGTCTCGGGCGCTGCCCGGGATTCCGCTCCATGTAACGGCAGATGGTCTCCACAAAGATGAACGCATGTTCACCACCCGGTTGACAGCAGTAGCCACGGCAGGTGGCGCAACCCTGGGCAAGGAGGCTTAATTGCTGCGGGCTGTCCACGTTCGGTGCGACGATCTGCTCGTCATCGTTGTGGGGCGCATTCCGATCAGGTCCTGCCAGCTTGGCTGCTGCTGTGCTTATCACACCCATCAATCTGTCACGGAACATGCGTCGGCGTCTCTCTGGCAAATTCACCAAGGGACTTTCGTTGGAAGGGAGAATGGCCAGCGGCAGTGTATCCTGGGCCTCGAGTCTGGTGTCAGCGATCATCTTACGGCACAATCCCGCGGCCCGTTCGCGCAAAATCTGTTCCTGCTCATGCTTCGCTTGGAGTTGTCTACGCAGCTGGGTGTGGCGACAAGCAGGATTGTCGCAGGTCCCTCCACGTACCTTTTGATGTACATTCAAGGGCTTGCCACAAATGGAGCAGTGGCTGGTATCGAAGGGGCTGATGGTTGGTGTTCTATTCACAATCTCTCTGTTTATCCCTTGAACGACACAGCACTGAATGCCAGGGGTTACCTCTCCAAAACAGGTGGTTATTACTCTGATCCCAAACATCCTGCCCCCAAATACCCCCCTCCCCCAGACCACGCAACACCCGGTTCCGGCGGGTGGCCTGCCTTTGCCGGGTCAGGACTTTCACCTGCCGGGTCGCATAGAAGGTTTCTACCATGGCTATCCGTCTACATGATCTCACCCTTCACCAAGCGTTGCCTGGCGCAATAACTCACTGATCTGTTACAGAAAAGGTACCTACAGAAAAGGTACCTGGTTTATTACAGCATACTTAGGCTTTTGGGACGCCCACGACCACGGGCTTCTATGCGGCGTCCGATCTTGGCCTCGATAGCGCCGATGAAACGGCTTGATCCCGTCAGCTGATTTCGCTGAACCGCCGACCGAATCAGTGCGAGCTCGTCCTCGGTGACACCTTCTTGTACAAACGCCCGGTACTTTCCGCCGGCTTGCTTTGGGTCCAGATCCAGGAGCCCATAAACCACGTCTCGATCCACAACGTTAGCTGGGCAAAAACCCGCCAAAGTACGGTGACTGGACCACTCGTAGTCCTTCGGATCGGTGACGATGCGGGCCCGTACCGGATTGAGATCTACGTAACGACAACAAGCCAAAAGATACGCATCGGTATCAATCACACTACACTTGAAGCGCCCCTCCCACAGGGTACCACTACGTCCCTCCAGTTTATTGGTATATCGCGTATGGCGTGCTGCAAGTACGCGCATGAGTTCCGACAGACTATTCGAATCAAGAGTAGGTCTAAGGATCAGGTGGACATGGTTGGTCATCAGGCAATACGCCAACACATCAACATCAAGCCTGCGTTTTTGACCGCTCAGATTCTCGAGATAGAACCGATAGTCCTCAGGTGCGGCAAAAATGGGGTTGTGGTCATGACCGCGTTGCACTATGTGGTGGGCAAACCCTTGAATAAACGCCCTTGGATAGCGTGGCATAAAGACCTCCTTGTCTCACGGCGGCACACCGCCAAAAAATACCACGATAGCCTTTTGAAATAAACCTGGTACCTTTTTGGTAGTACCTTTTTGGTACCTTTTTCTGTGGTCATTGGCCTGTCAGGCTATCGGTGCTCTCGCGTTTCGCAGTCGCGAATTCCGAATCCACCGTTCAAGATCCAGCTCGGTCATGTAAGGCTTTCCCATTCCCCGAAATTGGAGCATCATTTCCCGATCGGCTTTCCCTATGCTGGCGAACAGGGTCCGCTCGGGGGGGGAAGTCGTGAACTGCCAGTACCCCCCCGGAATCTCGCGCTGCGAGAAGAACACAAGCATCAGCCGGTTACGTTGGTCGTGCTCGTACTGAACTAAAGTCTTTACTACTTCCGCCGCCGCGGCGCTTCTTGGACCATCGGGCATGAGGGTCGAATACAGACCGATGCAGTAGTTGATCTTGCCTGCAAGGGCTAAGGGGATCGCCGCTTCGATCAGGGAATGGTGCCCGGGGGCGACGATAGTCGCAAACGGAAGCAGGTAGAAGATCGGATCCATGCCGAACTTACCGAACACCTTCAGGAAGTAAAGTGTGTCCGTCGTCGTTCCGGAAATTGTAGCGCCCACCCTCAGGCCGAAGGCGACCTCTATCCGGTAGAGGATGTCCAGGTCCTGCGGAGACCACACCTTCATGCCCGCCCCGATCTGGGTCATTTCACCCTCTGAACGGAACTCGAGACTCCGAAAACTGACCTTGCGTGTTCGGTTCAGATCCTGCTGCGTAGCTCCGAACCGCCCCATCTTGCCCTTCATCGAGTCAGACAAAGGCCCCAGTTTGTGTTTGGTTCCTAGACGAACACGCGTACCCGGATCCGCCTGTTGCCCTTCCATCGGCAGGATGGCGTCCACGGACTTCTTCTTGTCCCAGAAGTCCTTCCCCCCGATTTGGAAGTTCTCCCTCACCTGGTTAAGGTCCGGGTGTTCCTCGGCTATCTCTCCAAAGAACCGAATAACATCGCCACAGTGCACAGCGCTCATCGAGCCATTCCCGGCAGCGTTCTCCATGCTTTCGATGTCCCTATAGTGCATGATGACTTTGAGCGTGTTCAGGTTCTTATTCCAGACTTTGTCGAATCCCTTCATGCCCTTCGCGATGATGATGCTCTCGTATACCATGGCATTCAACTCGCTCTTCAAAAGGCCCGTGTCGAAGTGGTGTCGAATCGCGTTCGCTAGCTCGAACTCGTTCAGTTTCTTCGCCCGGATTGCCCTCTCCGCCTGGTCCTTGCCCGCGACTTTTTTCATGGCAACCTCGTCCTCCGTTTTAATTATTTTTACATATGTTCCCCGACAGCTTAGCTAATGAGCTAGTGTCCATCATATAATAAGGTGACTGGTTTATTACCGCTTGCCGTATATGCTCCCTGGCCTCCCCATAGTCCGCAAAAACTGATAGAACGCTCTTGATCTTCTTCACTATGGTTTTCACATGCCACTTTTTTAAAACAGCCTCCGCACATTCCATTAGAAATGGGATCACAATAAACCATGTCTTCCTTTTAACACTCTCATTGTCATTACATCCCTATATGACCTTGATCAATAATATTAATTACAAAGCCCTTTAACTTACTTTATGCCCCTCACCTGAATTATAGGTAATTTGAAAAGTTTTTAATGTTCTAAAATGGGTAAAAAACACTATCTAGTGCCTGGCAGAAAACCCGCTTTATTGCCAAAATATACATACCATTATGCTGGGTTAATGTGTGCCATTTAGCTTCGCGACAACTATTTCCTCCCAGCCGTTATGCCGTTAATTGAAATGATACTCATTAGCTGTACCTGCAGGCACAGGCATCCCTTAGCACCTTGCTCAACTTCAGCCTTTTTCATGCAGCCTGCTTGTAGGGGCCACGTTTTCGTTTCTCTTTCTCTTCTTCCTGCTGACGCAACACCGCACCAAGGCGGTGGATATTACGCGCGACGACCGCCAGGGCGACATAGCGCTTGAAGCCATCAATGCCATGATCCGGGCATTTGTCCAGTCCGTGGACTTCGAGAGCGTTGATAGCCGATTCCACCGCGGAGTGTTGTTTGCGCAGGTGGCTGAATTCAGAATCGGATTCTCGCTCCTTGTCAGCTTTCGAGAGCCTGCCCTTTTTGGGCAGCACT
>JAQYVR010000091.1 GCA_030145395.1 Desulfobacteria bacterium | reverse complement strand
CACCCTCAAATGTGACCAGTATCAAATCATGACTAACATAGGGCGGGACTGAGTTCTCGCCTATTTTTTGATTAGGTCTGACTAGTTCGCATAGGTTGTTATTAAATGGATTTTTCTACAGATATGCTTGAAGTGTAGATTACTTTAATCCACACTTTTACATTTCAGAGATGCCCACTATATCTATGGGCAATTAAAATACTCTATCCATATTTTCAAAGAACCCTGCGGAGCTTCGGCTCCGCTTTTTAGTTGCCGGGGGCTACTTTGGGGGCTTAGGGAGCATCACACAAAGTAGCCTCACCCGGCCAAGTTTCATTTGGGGGTTACGACCTTTACTGAACCATGCACCCCCTGGGCACGGTCGAGAGATGGGTCAGCTCGTGAAGAATGATTTCCCCGGGACGATCTGACCCGGCCACAAGGCCGCTGATGGATGCTAACTATCCCCGGGTATCTATGCTCTAGTTTCCAACGCTACATGGCTGCTCAGTGTGTCACCTCCAGATGCCGGAGTTATGGCACTGGCTAAGATAGGTTGTAAATCATATCGGTATACCATTCTTAGAATTTGTTCGTCGTAGATAAATCTACAATGAATGGAAATATCCGTTTTCATTGACTTATCTGCCATTACAATCCAGGACGGGTCCATTAAAACGCAATCTCCAACTGTACCCAAAGCGGCCATTTGTTCCATGGGGATAACGGGCCTTCCCATGAGGGTGTTATACATCTCACCGGAAGCGCCTGTTGCCGGTTGAAAAATTGTCGATCCTCCCGTGCCAACGCTCAAGGATAAATTCCACAATTCTTTTTCGACATCGATCCCCACAGCCCAGATCGCATTTTTACGGCACTTCGGAAGCAGTCGGCTCCACATCTTGCGAATATTGTCCCATACTAGCGTGGCCGCTGCCTGTCCCGCTTCCTTAGACTCAGTCACAAGGGAAGCGCTGTTGAGCACACCCAGGCCTTGGCCTGCGCCCGTACCGTTCAGAGCTATATCATCAAGCATGTACCCATATTCCTCAGCAAGACCTTGCCTGAGAATTTGCTCCAAATTTGAAACATCCCACGACAACTCATCGGTTATATAAACTACGCCGACGAGCTTGTTGAGATTCAATTCCAACTTGCGGAATTTGGGCTGGCTGGCCGTCTTTTCGTCGGCCTCGGCCACATGGTACAGTCTGATACCGCCCCATCTGCTGCCCACTGCCCTCGAGGTTTCATCGATCGCCGGCAACTCGAGTCGGTTTTTGTTCTCACCTACCGTGAATTTGGTGGTCTTGCTCGCAAGGAAACCGGTATCAAAAGCACCTCGGATAAGGTCATATGAGAAATCCGCTTGCAGCAAAAATCCACCGTCTGAACCCACACCTTCGCTCAACCCGGTAGCAGCCCTGACCTCATAGAGTCTCCGGTCAACTTCGCCACCCGGCGTGCCTGCCCGGATAATCGCCCTGACCTGGTCCCCCATTGATTCGAAGGGACCGTTAGTGGTTGTAGGATTGTCACCCGGCTGGCCAAACAATTTGCCAACCATCGGGTCACCTGTGGATCGACTCTCAGCTTGTTCTAATATGTCGATCAGTTCATTACAATGTTCTACTTCTTCAGGCGTGGGCTGACGGTTTTCGGCTTTACATTGCTGCCGCAACGCCCACAGCCTTGCCTCTATAGCTTCGTTGTTTTTCATATTTTTAACCCTCATATAAATTTCTCAGGGTTATAGCCGTCCGGGTCCCTCACCAGAAATATTTTCTCGTCTGTGCGTAGAAAAATTTCTGACTTCTCTCCGGCCGGGACCGACTGTGCGTACCCGGGTAATAGGTTACTGTTTGTTTGAAGTCTCGACTGTGCGTAAACCTCAAGCCATTACCTATATGTGGCGCTTACTGCGAGGCTGATCCCGCCCGTGGCGTCCGCTCAGTGACGGGAAATAGCCCTTTTACAATACCACTTCGAACTCAACCACGCAACATCATTACATACAGTGGTGTAACGTACATAATAGCTCAATCGATATAATCCTTCATACTTGGCCCGGATGCTCCATCATCCACAACAGGAGAAACGTCCAGGGAGTTTCTACCCTTGGGAGTCAGACCAAAACTGTCACAATAGAGCCGGAATTGTTGCTGCGCAGCTTTCAACATAGGTGCCTGAGGATGCTTCACTATCCCACCTTGACGTCCAGGCACCGTGTATCCATCCCTTTCTAGAGCCTGCACATGACTTTTTATCTCTGATGCAAGACAGGCCATTGTGATGAAAGCATCGAAATCCCATGAGGTAAGTACCTTTGATCTCTCTAATGGCTTGCGATACCGCTTTATAAACGCCTTCGCATATGGTGGGAGCCATGATGGAGTTTTCCAATTCTTTTCTGTCATCGGTGCCGGCCTTGGTGGTCTTGCCTTCTTGCCGCTTCTGCTGCCTTCCAAGATCATTAAGTCAGGCGATCTGCGTCTGCCACCTTTCATCACTAAAACTCCTTTCAGAAAATGTTTTTAGTCTGTAAACTAACCAATGAACCTACAGCTCGGATTTGTTTTGCGAATCTGCCTCAACGGTAACTGATTGGAATCGCTGAACAATTCACTCCCCCCCTATGTCCTTGTTTTTATTATACAATCTCAATGCACCACCCTTTCATCACTCTCTGTTAGTGCTTCCCTGGCTGCATGTATCCTGCCGCATAGGTTAGCAGCCGCCCAATCGATATGTTGCATCAGTCCATTCTCAACAGCAATACACAAAGCATAGTCCATAAGCTCGATGGCCATCCTGATACCACCACACAGACCACAAGCGCAGTCATCATCTTGTTGACATTCAAAGCCTAAGTCTTGGCCCTTGTACTTTAGCCTTGTCATGTTTCCTCTGCTTCCTCCATTGCAAGCCGCACACATCACACACATAATGACTGCCAGCGTCCTCAACCTGATCTGTCTGACACCTGGGGCAGAGCAAGGGTCTATTCCTTTTCTATTCGCTCAAGTGTGAGACGCTTCGGAAGTTCCTTCATGTCTTTTGAGAAATAAAGACTGCCAGTAATATATCCTTCTGGGTCAATCACTTGATATCTGTGGAACCTCTTACTGTCTTGGTCGTAACGAAAACTAAGTTTTACTTCTTCACTCATGGTTTTTCCTTGTCCCCATACCCACCCGCCAGCGGCCCCCGCCAACTGGCAACCAAAAATTAAACAAGTTGAAATTCGTCCTTACAAAATACCCTTGTGTTCTAACGCTGCCCAAAGACTAACCCTGTGGGTTCCCTTTAAAGATAAAAGCATACAGACTGGTATATATATAAAGACTGTTATAGATAGCAGAACGATTGCCTTTTAGAGTGTAAGAGGGCGAAAGTGGGGTTTGCCCTTTGTTTATGCTGGTTTGTGGCATGTTTTCCCCTCTTTTGTTCTGTTTTCTATAGCAGAACGATATGTGAGAAATGAAATCGTTCTGTTTTCTATAACAGTAAGTATCTGTTTTCTATAACAGTGATAATCAAAGTGGCTTTCTCCCAATATTCCCTTTCTTGAAGCCAATCCCCGGCGGTAATCCACGTTCCATCTTTTTGTATTTATATTGATTAGTGCCGTAGTCTCTCCAACGTCTAGAGATTGCATATAGAGTGGGCTTCCTCTCGTACCAGTTCCCTAGCTCTGCTATGTCGATGAAACCTTTATCCTCAACCAATTCCCTCAACACACGATGAAATGCGGACTCCTTAATCCCTAACTCTTTGGCCTCACCGTAAGTGAAGATTAGCTCTCCGTTATTGGTGTAGTCATAAGACCTTAAGTGTCGCTTGCTACCTTTAACCTTCTTCCTGCGTAGCTTCTGATGAAACCGAATCAATGTGAGCATCGCAGCCTTGCCCGACAACTCCATAAAAGCCTTGCTCTCAATCAACTCAGCTTCCAACATGCAGAAGCTTCGGTTTCTGTATTTACGCTTGCTTTTCATTGCGGGGGCCTATCCCTATCCTCTAGTGAGATATGCGCTGTACGGTGCTAGAATCGCACCAGGCACAGCGTTTAAACACCCGTTTAGACCGTACCATATCTAGTGTCCCACCCCTTACCCAGCCGCAACCCAGAAAACGGCCTGCCTGTTTATGTTTGACAGGTCAAACATGCCTGCCAAGTCGGCTCTCTATCAAGTCACCGATTTCAAATTGAAGGTCGGTTATTAGGTCGTCGTCGCCATCTTCCTCAGATTGTTGAGCCTTAAAAGCATCCATATCCATGTGGCTTTCGATGGCGTTCCTCAGAATCCCCTGAAGGTCGTCCGGATCCAAGGCATCCAACTCCACAAAGGTGCGTCCGTATTCCTGCACATATCCCCAATAGCGTGTGTCTGTTTGCTTTCCTGCATCTGGGTCTACAGGTAATTTGTACTCTGCTACTTGTTCGGGGTTAAGACCGATACGGTGAAATTCAGCGCCATAGACGTCCATTTCATCCTCTAAGGTTTCTATATTGGCCTCAAACATTTGAACACCGGACGGGTCAAGATCACCCAGGTAGAGGACTACCGGATCTTTCCCCTTGCTGATGGCCTGGTGCGCCTTGTATGCAAAATTATCCAGATAGGTCACGGACTGATACCCGGTACATGAAACTACCGGCAGGCAATACTCCCAGGCTACCTTTTTACAGATCCTTTTAAGTGCTCCCTTTTCAACCCATACCTCGATGTATTTGGGCTGATCCTGCACCAAGCATCTGCGGTAGCCGGTGAGGAAATTGTTTAGTTCGTCGTCGATAAACTCGTCCACGCTCTCGTGCTTCACCATTGCCTCTCTGGAGCGGTGGTCGTCCACCAATGCTCTCCAGGGGATCATTCCGTCTATCCTCATCCATTTCATAAGTTTTGAAAGCATGCTGTATTCGGATCTGACGTTCCGGTAGGTCTTGCCGTTGGTGGGGTCCCAGGGCGTGATACCTTTGACCAGTTGGTAATGTACTTGCCTCAATGTTAGCGGCCAATGCGCTGATAGTCCGGTTACTATCGCCTTTACCGACGCCGCTCTAAATTCTTGTAGCGGCGTCCAACTCCATGCTCGTCGTGCCATCTCTCTCCTCCTGGGTTTTGGTTTCTGGGTTTGCTTTGCATAAAAAAAGCGGGGGTGAATTAATCACCTCCGCTCAAAAAGTGTTCCCCGTTTGTACCCCACGGCCTCGCAAACGCTTGTGGTTAGGCGTTGTTTCTTATTATGACAAGATAAGGTCCGTAATTGATGGCGTTCCAGAGATAAGAAATCTTGATGTATTGGCTGGAATCCCGTACGTTGGCGTCGCGACCAAGCTATTTGATGGAATCATCAGGACTTTCGGAAGGAATCCAGATGAC
>JAQYVR010000066.1 GCA_030145395.1 Desulfobacteria bacterium | reverse complement strand
ACTCAATATACACGACCGCTCTGGAGCTTGCCATAAGCGCAAAGGTCAAGCAATTCGGTCTGTTTCATTTGAACCAGGAACGGACGGATGAAGACGTGGACCAGATGGTCGACAAGTGTCGTGATATCATTATTGAGCAGGACTCTGACTTAAAATGTTTTGCGGTTGGGGCTGATATGACGTTTGAGCTGTAATACAGGCAAGACTTCAGAACCCGTCAGGGAAGAAGATCAATGGCCACAATCCGTCCGCTTGAGCTGAGTGACCACTCACTCGTCACACGTTACCTGCAACGCTACCCGCCGGAGATATCTGAACTTACCTTTACGAACCTTTTTGTATGGGGCAGCTCCAGGCCCATTTGGCTGGCAGACGTGGAGGATTCTGTGGTCTTCATTGCTGACGCAGGCGTGGACGATTCATCAACCAAAGTCATCCTTGGCCCCCCTGTGGGTGAAGCTTCCCCTCGGGCTATTGCGGATGCCCTGGGAGTCGAGCTGGGAGGATTTGTGCGCATTCCCGAGGAGGTAGCCAATACGCTGCGCAACGAGGGCCTGAACATCCAGTCCGATCGGAGCAATTGGGATTACGTTTATAGTGTTTCTGACTTGGCCGATCTGAAGGGGCGACACTATCACAAAAAGCGTAATCTCATTAAGCAATGCCTTGCAGCTTACCGGTGCGAGTATGAGCCGTTAACACCGCAACTGGTTTCAGAATGTCTAGACATGCAGGACCGATGGTGTGAAGTCCGCGAGTGCGGAAAGAGCCCCGGCTTGTGCAACGAGTATGTTGCCATTCGCCGGACATTTTCCCACTTCGAGGCTCTCCGTCCCATTGGAGGTGCAATCCGCATCAATGGGAAGATCCAAGCCTATTCGCTCGGTGAGCAATTGAACCCCGGTACAGCCGTGACCCACTTCGAGAAGGCAATGCCAGGGATGCAGGGCCTCAGCCAACTAATCAACCAATGGTTTAGCATCCATGCCCTGAATGACTTCCAATTTGTCAACCGCGAACAAGACCTTGGCGTTTCCGGTCTACGCCAGGCGAAGGAGAGCTACCATCCCCACCACATGGTTGAGAAGTTTGTTGCAGGCTTGAAGGCCGGTGACTCCATGATGCCATTGCTCATGAACCCGCATGAATGTGGGAAGCACGGCCTTGATGAGGTATAAGCGCGAACATCCTATAATACGCCACGATAGAACGCTAATTGCTTGCTGTATGGCGCCAATCTCTGCATAAGATCTGTTCTTTCTTGTTGGGACAACGGATTGAAACTACGTCCCGCATCAGCCAACGTCTTAACCTCTGACGCACTTGAACACCCTACTATGGCGACAGAGATTTGCTGGGACAGAGCAAATCTGATTAGCAACTCAGCTGTTATCCCCAATCGGGGTTGAAGATAGTGGGAGGCACCCAATATTTTCATCCCAATGACCGCGATACCTTTTTTGTTAGCTGCGGGCAACGTCGAGGTCAAGAAACCTCCGAGTACTCCTTCCACCGGATTCACAGGGATCATCACCGAATCGACTGGCCAATCTTCTACTGCTCGGGTCAAGATTGCTGGATCGTGGTGTCCTGTGACGCCAACAAAACGGACCTTACCGGAAGACTTGGCCTCCAAGAAGGCCTCCAGGGCCCCGCCAGGGCCTGAAATGATACGTAGGTCCTCTTCTGTTCGGACATCGTGGATCTGCCATAGATCCAGATAACTGATACCCATATTCCGTAGAGTATTTTCAAGATCAGATAGGGCGTCCCCCTTATGCCTGCTGGCTGATTTGCTAGCTTGAAATATGCGGGAGCGCATCTCCGGAGACCCAGTCCAAATCGAGCCATAATACCCTTCACTGCCGGCATAAGCCTGAGCTGAATCAAAATAGGTGATTCCCTGGGTGATTGCCTCATGAATGACTTCCAGGGCCTGCTCGGACTTTCCGTATGTCCTGAGGACTCCTTCTCCGCCCAATCCGACCCGAGTTACCTTGCGGCCTGTTTGACCGAATACGCCTGTTGGGATCGTGTCACCTTTCACGACTTTGCTCCTTGGGCCTTATAGTGATTATCAAATGTTCCGTTTACGGCAGTCTTTCTAAGCTGCCCCCTGACAGCTCCTCATAATGGTTCAAAATGGAACATATTTTTGAGAACCGCTCTAGACGCCTTTTTGATATGGATTCTAAGGTTCCGGGATGGTGCTATAAGTTTGGGCAACAACAGGGGATCTTAATGATGGTCGCCGCCAGAGTGTCCACCCGATATGATGTATGTTGCTGCTTCATCAGTGGAATTCTCAAGCCGACAGGTTTCATCATCTTTAAGATGAATAGCCTTTCCCTCCTTGAGCGTGCCTTGCACGTGCCCGGTAACCATAAAATCACCCTTAACGGCAAGAATGAGCTCTTCATGACCTTTCCCCGGTTTCAATAGCCTCTCCTTTTCATGGGGGCCCATCGTACCATAAATAAGATAGCAGGCATGACTTCCTGTGTCCTCAGCCCCCAGTATATATTCACCAGATTCGCCGACCCCTGATCTCACCTCAAATACTTTCATGTCTGCACCTCGCTTAGGTTGGCATGCCTTTAATGCAGTAAAGGGCACACATAACCGGGTCTTTTCCCAGTGGACTTTCTGCTCGAAATCGACACCCGCCCTTACAATCCAAAACGTGCGGACAAGAGGTACATTCGAGCTGACTTAGCGGAATGGGACGCACCCGCTTCCAGGAAATCTCAAGTCCCTCTTCCAACGAACCCAGCGGCCTTTCCTTAAAGAACCCGCACTTGAGTATATCCCCCTCTGGGGTTACCGTACACAAATGATATCCACATGCATATGGCTCACCTGAGCCATGATAGCTTCCCCCTGTAGCGAATTTCAGGAATGGGGCTCCCTTCTCAGGGGTTACCAGAAATTCCGCATTCTCAGGCAGCCTGCCCGCTGCACAAGGGACATCGATATTCCATTCGACTACTTCCATTGTATCAATCCATTCAGACAGCGCTTCGAATTCTCTGAGGTTATGGCGATGTATCATGGTCGCAATGGAAATAGGTGTACCCTTTTCCCCTGCCGCTTCGATCCCACGCATGGTTTGCTCAAATGTTCCCGAGCCGCGCATTTTGTCATGCCCAGCTTGGAGACCATCAAGGCTGAATTGAATCTCGTCAAAGTGGCACCAATCATGATGGTTCTCCGTGGTGACAAGCGTGCCATTGGTGAGAAGAACCTTTCGAACTCTATGGCTAGGCAGGGCTTCGTTCAAGGCTCCAAGATATGGATATAGTAGAGGTTCTCCTCCTGAGAAAAGGACCCTGAGGCCCTGCATGTCTTCAAATTCTTCAAGTACTGATAATACCGTAGCCAACGGGAGGTCCTGTCTGGTCGGTTCCCCAAGGTAGCAGTGTTTGCATTTCAGGTTACAGCGGTTGGTGAGTTGAAGTTCAAGGTATCTCAAAGAAGGGATCGACGACGGTCTGAGATTAGACCTGCGTTCATGAGGATGTGGCTCAATAAGCACCAGTTCCTCCCTTAGGCAGGTTTCGAGAAAATCTTTATCCGGGCTGAGTTCTGATAATCGCCGTCTTCCGGTGCATTCTTTCAAGAATTCAAATCCCGGCGGGTCCAACTCGTAGAGCTCGTCCTTTCTCAAGTCATAGAGATACGGTTCTTCCAGGTGTCGCAGCACGCAGTTCGGGCTCAAGCCGACGTATTCTTCCCCAGAAAATAATGTCTTGAGCAACTTATCTTCATCTATAAAAGACTGCCCGAGTAGTTTTTCTATCGTAACGTATCCTCCGCAAGGCACGGATTGTCCAGTGTGTTTGGGATCTTTGAAATCACATCCATCAACGAGGAAATCACACGGTCGGCACAGAGTATGGTGGAAGAGATGAGGATAACGGTCTTTAAACTCGTGGTCATTCTTTGGGGGAAAATGCTCCAGGCTATAAAAGTCTTGATCAAAGAATTGTTGGAGAAGCTTGAATCCCTGACAGGCCATGCCTTGCTTCTGATTGGGCCTGTAGTATGAACAATACTGAGCGCAAACAATCTCAACCAGGGAAGTTTTCTTAATATTCATCTTTGGCTACACCATCCTGGAACGACAAAACCAGACCCGTCGGCCACAGGTCTGGTTTTGTCAGATGGTAGAATCAGCAAGAATTCTTACATTTGCAAAGACCCTTTTGGCTTTTCTTCACCTTACGAATCTTCATTTCAATTCCCCCCTTCTCATGAGGTTTCTTGTTGCTTTCCCAGCAACATTTGGGAAAAATATTGTCGCGATCCTTTGTTTGACCAAGCATAACAATAGCACTTGCTTTGTCAAGAGGAATAAGTCAAACTTGCTTTTTTCCCCGGCGGGGAGTTAAGGCATCTGTTCTTGGAAGAATCAATCGCGGTGGGTCAGAAATCCAGCCAGGGCTAAAACAACAATAAGAGCTCCAAAGCCGAAATAGAGCGCGGTAAAGTGGTCCAGCTTCTCAAGGTCGGAACCAACTACAAGTTCACGATTAAATATGTAACCCCAGTAAAGCGCGAAAAGGTAATTGACAAGCAATGCAAGTTTTACCCTGCCGAGAAGGAGCGCCAGGGTGCTAAGTACCAAAAGCAAGGCAATGTGGAAAAGCGGCACGGTAAGTTCTGCCAGCATAAAGAATTCCATGGGATCCTCCTGCCACAGAGTCTTTGGTCTTCGGACTAACCGCTTCACATCTTAGCGCAAAGTTCAGTTGGTTAGTAGCAGAGGCGGGATTCTTTGTCAATGCAATGCCGTAGCAGAAACACGACGTGTAAAGTCGGAAAACTAATGCAGCGCAACGCCGCCATGGGGACTCAGACGCATTTTTCAGATGGGTTATAGACTATCAACACTGGAAGTATTGCGAGTAGTCTGAATTGTGACCCTCACTTTGTCTATACCGATGAGGCCCTCTACAAAGCCTTTGAACGTTAGCAGAAGCTGTTTAAGGTGTTCTTCGTCGTTATCATAAATGGCCAGATTATTTGAGCTTGGTTCGGTACCAATAAGTTCCGCTCTGAGATATCCGACAAATTTCTTCATGATCCGTCACCTTTCTGTGCAGGCCGTCAATCTGTTTAATGAGCAGGTCAACTTAATCTGTCTCGGCTGTGATCTCGTCCTTCAGCCTTTTCGGCTCCTTATGTTATTCATTTCTCCTGTTGTGCCTCAGGAAGCGTAACAAAGAACGTGCTCCCTTCACCAGGTTCTGATTCTATCCGCAATGATCCTCGCAATTTACTTATTGCCTTTTTGACAATAGCAAGACCCAGACCAGTGCCCTCGTACTCCTCACTGGTGTGGAGCCGCTCGAAGACATGGAGTATTTGCTGGTGATAACGAGGATCAATACCAATGCCGTTGTCGCGTACAAAGACTTCATACTGCCCTTGCCCTGCCGGGAGCCAACCGATTTCGACTCGTTTTCGTGGACTTGGATTGAACTTGACAGCATTAGTTATGAGGTGGTGCAAGATATGTTTCAGAAGAGCCTGATCAGTGTCAATCATGAGTTTTTTATTGCCCATGACCACCTCGACATCGGGGGGTAGGCTAAGAGCCTGTATCAGGTCCTGCAGGAACACGGAAATGTCTGTTGTGCATGTCGGTGCGATCTGCCTGCCGACTACAGCGAATTCCAGCAGATCATCGACCAATTCCGTGCCTTCACGGACTGCACGGTTGATGTTGTCCAGATATCCTTGCTGTTCTTCACTCAGGGCCTCTTCGAGGCTTTGGCGTAAGAAGTCGGTGTAGTTGTGGACAGCCCGCAAAGGCGCTTTAAGGACATGGGCGACAACATGATCGTACTGAGAAAGCTCCGCGTTAGCCGCTTCAAGGTCGGCCGCCTTTATTTCAAGCTCATCGTGCGCAGCGCGCAGGGCCTTCTCTGCCCGCCTGCGCTCGGTGAGTTCAAGCTTCAATTGTTGGGTTGTGTTAGCCAGTTCAGTAGTGCGATCTTCAACACGCTGTCCGAGTTCATGGTGAACCTCTTGCAGGGCCTCCTCTGCCCGCCTACGCTCAGTTATCTCTTCTTTGAGTTCCCGTGCATAGACGAGGGCTTGGTCATGAGCAATTTGTAGCTGGCGTGTACTGTCCTGTAGTGCATCTTCGGCCGCCTTGCGCACAACAAATTCTTTCTCCAGCTCTTTGAGCTTTTGTTCCAGTTCTTCGTAAGTTGGTTTGCCGGCCATTAGTAGGTCCTCAATTCCATAAAACAAAGACGCCCATCGGCTTTTCCAATCAGGCCGCGTCGCTGAATTCGTATCCAACGTAGTTATCCTTGATGACTCTTCTGACAATCGCGGTTTTTTCAATTTCAGAAGTCTTTCTGTCTCCCTTCATGAACTTAACCTTGACCTTGTCACCTTCTCTAAGATTGTGCTCGGTGAGCGTTGTTAACCCGATACCCGTCTCGGAGATATCCTTTACCAGCATCCTGTGCCACTCTTTAGTTGCCGGTAGTTTACTGTAGTAGCCTTCAAAATAAGTCGCCTTGCGGAGAGACTCCCTCCATTCAAAGGAAACGGAAAAAGTCTTTCGGCATATGCACTTTACCTTTAAGGCGTCCTCACGGTTTCTAAATCTTGCGGCATCAACAATTCTGGAGGCCTGGCAGTAGGGACACTCAAGCAGCGCCATATCGTCTTTGCCAATATGAACTTTCCGTGTTTCCACCAAATGTATCCCCCTCCTGGAAGTCTGAGCGATAACATCCCAACTCAGAATAGTCCAGCCTCTTTTCTATACATGAGTTGCTCATCGCAACTTCTTAGGCCTCTGAAGATCTCTACGGTCCCGACAGATCCCGATAGATCTGGATAAATAGTGATAAATAAGGACGGGGCTTGCGTTCGCTTTTGCGGTTCAATAAGAAGCTCAATCTATTGCGTAATTTGCTTGACTGTTGTATCAATTAGACTGGATTTGGGCTTTGGCCAAGCAGGAATGGTCCGCTCAATACTGTGATGTTAGCCGGCAAACGGCTTGAGATCAGGTTACTGGAGACTGCATGGGATGGTAATGTGAAGCCGTCTGTGGGATTGGCGGGGAAAGGAGAAATAGCATGACTGGGTACCCGGTAAATAGAGTTAAGGACTCACGGAAGGCGGCAAGCCTTTTCGCCGTAATATGCCTTGCAGCTATGATTGCTCAATGTGGACCGGCCGATGAGAAGGGCCTATTTGTACTGGAGCCCCTTCCTTATGCAGAGGATGCTCTCCAACCATACATCTCTGCCGAGACCATCAGCTTTCACTATGGCAGACATCATGCTGGTTATGTGAAGATGGCCAACAGCTTAGTCAAGGGGAGCGTGTTCGAAGACAATTCATTTGAGGAGATCATAAAGCTTACTTCCGGGAAGAAAGGGCATGTACCAATTTTCAATAATGTTGCTCAAGCCTGGAATCATGCCTTCTTCTGGAAATGCATGAAGCCGGGTGGCGGCGGATCACCAAAGGGGAAACTGGCTAAGAAGGTCAAGGACTCGTTTGGAAGTCTGGACGTGTTCAAGGAGGAATTCATAACGACAGCCAACAGTCAGTTTGGCAGCGGATGGACATGGTTAGTGCTGGACGGCGACAAACTCAAGGTCGTTAAGACCTCGAATGCGGACACACCTCTCACTCACGGACTGAAACCAGTTTTTGCAGTCGACGTCTGGGAGCATGCTTACTATCTGGACTACCAGAACCGGAGGGCCGATTTCGTTGAGAAGGTCCTCGATCACCTCGCTAACTGGGATTTCGTTGCATCCCAGTTGGAGCAGTAGATCATTAGTAAGAACTTATTTCTAAGAACCACTCTAAACTCATAGAAGTCGATACGGGTCCGCTCGCTTTGTCCACTGGCTCGAGGGGTACTCGGCTTGGAGCTTTTCATATGCTGCCTTGAGAGGCTTGGGGTCGTGTGTGCTTTTGAATCGGCATACCCCGAGCACAAAGATGGCCTCTGGCGCAGCATCACTCTTTGGGTATTCTTTCAGCATCCTTTCGAGGTTTTCAGTGGCCTCATCGAATCGATCCGTGTCAAAATAGTACTTCCCAATGCCCAGCAATAGCGAAGGAATAAGCTCGTCTGGGGAAAGAAAGCCTACCGTCCGATGGTGCTCTTTGCCTTGGGGATCCAGCGTAATAATAGTTGGTGTCCACTTGACATTGAAATCCGTGGACAACGGTTGGGCATCGAATAGGACCTGCAACGGGACCATGTTCTCACTGATAAAGCCTACGACATTTGCGTCTGGATACGTAACCGCAGCCATCTGTTGACATCCAATTCAACCCGGATTGTAGAAATCAAGTAAAACCGGTCTGTTCTCCGAGCTGGCCCGGACTAAGGCCACATCCATATCCGCTTCCCATTTTATCTCGTTTTCCATGGCTACCCCTCCTTTATCTTGCGTTTCCAAAAAACCATCACACCGTCTTTGCCAAAGGATACCTGCACCAGTTCCCAGCCCTGTTCACCCCGTTCGTTTAGGATCCCTGCAAGGGTTGTGGTTTGATCCATCGGCACCTGATCTAGAGTACACTCTCCAGTCTCTGTGCAAAAGTACACCACTTCTTCGAACGTGTCTGCCGGATGCTGAGTGATTTCATATTCAAAACGTTTCATGCTGCCTCCTTTTCTATCTCCACAACAGTTGACCAACTCGCTTCCCACGCATGAAGTGCCGTCGCAAGGCAGAACGTCCGCCCTTCAGCTCGGGGAGGCTTCAAACCCTATTACTTGACTGGCCGCGTAATCGGCATTGCAAGCAGATGATGAAAATACAACTGGTCCGGTTGCTGGTAGGCCCCTATGCCGATGCGTATTCGGCTCTGATCCACATCGGTCAAAAGCGTACCAAGCCACCGGTCCCAGGTCGAAAAAATCGTGCCGTAATTGGTGTCGCGCTCCTTCAGAATGACCGAGTGGTGAATCCGGTGCATGGACGGGGGGACAAAGAGCATCCAGAACACCGACTCAAACCACTTGGGCACCCTCAAGCTGCTATGATGGAACTGGGCGAACAGGACAAGAACACTTTCAAAGATCAGTACGCCCACGAGACTCGCACCCAGAAGAAAGACGAGGGATATCTTAATAATGGCGGAAATGGATAGTTCCCCGATATGAAATCGCGTTGCTGTGGATACGTCCATGTTCAAGTCGGAGTGGTGAACCCTGTGAAATCGCCAGAGCAAGGGAACTTCATGGTTAAGGAGATGCCAGATATAGAGCATAAAGTCCATAAAGGCCACTGTGACAAAGATCTTAGCCCACTGGGGTAGCTCGACCAAATTGAGCACTCCCAAGTGACGAGTTGTGACGTACGCGGCAGTCGTGACCACAGCTCCAGCGAATACAAGTTCAAGGACCACGCTGTTGAATACGGTAAGGGTTATGTTATTGATCCAGCGTTTTGCCTTGGAGACAGAGCTCTTGCGATAGGGTGCCAAAAGTTCCAAAACCAAGAAAACAAAGATGGCCCCCCAGAACGAAGAAACCCTGATCAATGAAGCATCGGTTATAGTCACGCGGCATCCCCCTGACTGCTTATGTAGCTTGCCGTGAACGGAACGTATTTTTGAGAATCGCTCTACATCATGTCTTTATCACTTTCGGCCACGGCGCGATCGATCTCTGCTTTAAGTTGAGGTGGAAGCCCCGGGATGTCCACACTCAAGAAACCTCGCACAATGGTCGCGGTGGCGTCGTCTTCACTCAGGCCACGAGACATGAGGTACAGTATTTCCTCTTGGGCGATCTTGCCCACGGCTGCCTCATGGGACATTTCCACCCCAGCTACCTTACCATTGAGTTCGGGTATGGCGTGAATAGTGCCGCCGTTTAATATAAGCCCGCGGCATTCAAGATGCGCCTTGATCCCCGGTACCTCACCTACCAGGTCCCCGCGAGCAATAATGTTTCCACCATTGCTAATAGTGCGAGCGACAATCTCGGCTCGTGTATCTGCCGCTTTCAAGATAATGCGGCCGCCTACGTCCATCTCACAGCCAGGGCTTCCGACCAGCAGGCTATAAAATCGTGCCACCGCACCCTTTCCAACCAGATGGGTGGTGGGATACATTTGGAGAGACTTCACCGGCTTCATGCAGATGTAGTTGTTAAGAAAAAGACCGCCTTCCTCAACCCTTCCCACCGATCTGGGCCGGACCATCATCTCTTCAGCCCAGTTGTGAATCATGGTAAAGCTAAGTTTAGCATTCTTCTTGACAAAGAATTCAGAGATGCCCACGTGGAGTCCTCGCCGTAAATGTTCGGCGGTTGCACACCCCGTGATTATATGAAGCTCCGAGTCTTCTTCGGCAATAATGATGTTATGCACATTCTGACTTAAGCCCTCTTTTTCCAGATAGAGACACGCCTGGACCGGATAGATGACCTTGCTGCCGGGGAGAGCTCTAATGACATAGCCGTCATGCAAGTCAAGCTGAGCAGTGGCTGTATACTTGTCGGTGTCCACACCGACAAGCTTCCAGTAGTAATCCTTGAGCCAGTCATGCTTTTCCAAGGCCTTTTTTATTGGCATTACTTCCAGGCCTTCCTGCTTTGAATGAGCATGGATTGCCGTCGTGTCTTTTTGTATGTATGTACCCGACCTGTCGGTTTCAGTAGCATCAACCCCGGCTAAAATCATTCGCCTTTTATCTGCTTCAGACAGGGTGCCAATATCCTCCACATAATCATGGAGAATAGGCTTGGATTCGTATGCGCTAAGGTCGATGTCTTGACCGAGGCCAGCCTTCTTCTCTTTCGCCTGTAATGCTTTTTCGTCTAGACCGCGCATCTCACACACTCCTCATATCCAACTTCGCTGATACACGTAAAAATTTCGCGGGGGTTGCTTGCGCAAGTCAACTCACCATCATAGAGCAGCTGACCTCTGTCCGCTGTCATATAATCCAAGATGAACCCGGTGTGCGTGATGATTAGGCCCATCTTGGTCCGTTCTTCGTGAAGCTTCTTCAGGGACTTTTCACGGTTCAGCTTAAAGTCCCGTTGAAGCAACTCACTGATCATGTTGCCTATAAGGGAAATATTCTCCAGGTCCACCCCAGACTCTGGTTCATCAAAGAGCAGTAGGTCTGCATCCTGCGCCATCAACTGCAACAGTTCCGAGCGTTTGATCTCGCCCCCGGAGAATCCGGCATTAATGTCTCGCTCAAGAAATTCCGAGAAGTTGACCTTTGCAGCCAAAGCTTCTACGTCTACCTCTTCTTTGGCGCAAATTTGAACCATCTGCTTGGTTTTCACCCCATTAATAGTCGGGGGGCGTTGATAGGACACGCCGATGCCAAGCTGGGCTCTCTCATCAATGGGCATATGGGTTATGTCTTCCCCTTTAAAGACCATCTTTCCTCCGGTGACCTTGTATTGGGGGTAACCGATGATTGTCATGAGCAAAGATGTTTTCCCGGAACCGTTCGGGCCGAACAGAATATGGGTTTCACCCTGGTGAATCTCCAGATCAATGTGTTTCAGGATTTCCTTGTCGCCAACCTTCACCTGCAAATCCTCGATTTGTAACATCGCCTCTCTCCTTGTCTACCTATCTTTTGACCAGTCTTCGAGTTCTGCTCCCTGATATTCTTCCTGCTGGATGGTTAGGTCCAGGTTGATAACAAGTCCCGAGTGCTTCTTCAGTTCGGTGTCTTCCTTCATGTTCAGGTGGCGTTCCCTGGCGGAACTGACGTCCTCCAATGCTTTTCTCAGTGCCACACCGATGGCATTATTCATGTCCATCTTGCCGGGTTTGAATTTGGGGGGAATGCCATCTTCTGCAATGTCTTCGGCAAAACGGGCAAGCTGTTTCATCTTTTCCATGGCTTGGTCCATGATCCTCCAACCCATGATATCATCCCGTTGGAAGAGCCATGATGTTCGGATATGCTGCAACATTTCAGTGTATTTGCTTGTGACCTCTGCCTGCAACTTGTCCAATAGGTCCTTGGGCAACTCACTTTCTTCCCCTGGAAGACCTGCCGCCTCTTCCGGGCTCAGTTTGTCCATTTTCCTTTGAAATTTCCTCGCATGGATGGCCGATTCCCAGGCTTCTCTCTGGAGAACCCGTCTGATATGGGGGTCATCCACTTTATCTGCTTCTGCGTTGTAATGAGGGATTAATTTCTCCTCGTACTTCACGTAGGACTTGAGAATAGTCGCGCGGCTGGTTGGATCATAGGGATAAGGAGCGGGTGTAAAGTTCGGTTCACCCCCCAGCTGGCCAATGATCATCCCCAGCCAGTGCATGTGCCACATCTCCTCCCTGGAGATGGAAATAAGGCTCGAGCCAAGAGGCGTGTCCTCTCCTTCCATCCACCCGTGTACGAGATAGCGTATGATGGCTGCATGCTCATCGGCCAGATCCCTGTTCAACATATCGATCAATGCTTGTTTCTCCATTTACAGCCCCCCTTTTCTTAGTGTCAATCAACCTTGGAGAATGCCTTCGATGCACTACCACAAACAGGGCACTGATCCGGTGGTTCGCCTTCACACGTGTAGCCGCATACGGAACAGACATAGTAGTCTGTTTCTTCAAGGCCATCCAGATTATCCAAGGCTTTCTGGTAAAGGTCGGCGTGAACTTTCTCAACCTCGTTTGCGTATGCAAAGCTTCGTTCCGCCATATCATTTCCCTCTTCCTTGGCGGCCGCTATCATGCCCGGATACATGCTTCTGAACTCATGGGTTTCACCGGCAATAGCTTCCCCCAAATTTTCAGACGTACTCTTCACCGCGCCAAGGGCGCGCAAATGGGCATGGGCGTGCACGGTCTCGGCCTCAGCCGCGGCTCTAAATAGTCTGGCTACCTGAGGATACCCTTCTTTATCCGCCTGTTTGGCAAAAGCAAGGTACTTCCGATTCGCCTGAGATTCCCCGGCAAAGGCTTCCAGCAGATTCTGTTCTGTTTTACTCATTGTCATTGTCTCCTTTCTGGTTCTGATTCAGAAATACAATAATGAAAAGCGATCATTCTCCCAGGACGAAAGCTCCATATACCCACCAGCCAGTGACGATCTGTGTCCCGGCAAGAATCAGGACAGCCAGATTGTTCAGACCGTGCAGCAAGGGGAGGAGTTTTCGCGCTCTCTTCTTACGGTGCATATATAGACCAGAGGCGAGGCCGAAGATGACAAAGGGTGCCATCGCAAGGGCAACTTTACCATGGGTCCCGGTTATTAGGAAACCGTGCCAGTAAACATACACCATGGTGATACCTCCGATCATTCCACCTAGTAATAGCCCAAGGGCAATCTCTCCCAAAACCACATGCCGTTTCCACCCGAAAATCGCCTTTTGTCTCAGATGAAGGGCGCGAAAACGTTGTACGCCTAAATAGAATACGTACAGGGCCAACAAGATAGCGAAAAACTGAATGACTGGATGAACAACAAGCATGCAAGATTCTCCGGGCAGTGAAAAACGGCAAGTTGTTAATCAGGCTTCTGAAGTTCTGGTCTACCTAAAATCGTGGACCAGGATGAAGTCGTTCCTGACTCGCGTTCCGTGGCAGCCGATGCAGCCTGCCGGTTTTCCAAAAGGCTTTGCCTGGCCTTTGGGCGTATATTTTACCCAGAACCAGTCCCCATCTTTGGGATTGTATTCGGGAACCTTGTACATGACAGTTATAGCTATGAGTCTTTCAGCTTTGTTATAGCTCTCTTTTACCTGAATCGATCCATACTTAACTGGAGGCCTGGGTGAGTTCAATGCGCGATCATTCACATAGACCCTGTATAATGGGCCATGAGGTGCGCGACCCGATTGTATCCCTTGATGGTCGGGCCAGAATGACCATTCTTTATACGGAGACACCTTTGTAATGTAATGCCATAAATCAGCAGGGTTCGGCCCGGGCATACCCGCATGGGTAAGTGAACCGGACAGAAAAGAAACCACAACTATTAGAAGCCCCGCAGTCATTACTGTTCTTTTCATTTGATTCCCGAGACCTTTGCGCAACACCTTTGAGCGGTCATCATGAACTTTTTGGGGCACCCATCCGGGCGAAGCGAACGGCCCACGCCAGTGGGTAAATCCTAAACTGTATGAGGCCCCTTGGGCCGAGTTTTTTGGATTTAGTGAGCAAGCCCTTAGATGGGTCAACAAGTTCATACAAAGCAGTGAAAAGGGGTTGTGCAAAGGTCTCTCCCCTATGTAAGTTGTAAGACGTCCTGTTGCCGTTCTTGTGAAGTATCCTCGGAAGAGTCAATTAAGGATTGACTCTAATTGCCCCACATTCTTTGCAGGCGTTTTACAAGCATACTGCTCGCAGA
This sequence comes from Desulfobacteria bacterium, assembly GCA_030145395.1. Classification (GTDB taxonomy): domain Bacteria; phylum Desulfobacterota; class Desulfobacteria; order Desulfobacterales. The sequence continues at coordinate 3,176 of JAQYVR010000066.1, read as the reverse complement.
CATAAGCCGTGGGCTGCCCGTTTATGGGGCGCATGGCTTCCACAAACGGTGACAAGGAAGCGAGTCTCTTGCCTGCCGGCCCTTCAGGTCGAAGGAGCAAAACCTTATTCGGCAGGAACCGTGTGTGGACGGCCTTAACCATCGCATGCGTCGTCTCCAGGGCAGGGTCTCCGGCAATGACAATTTCTCGGCTGGGACCAATCATGAAATCAAGGGCGTTCAACAGTTGGGTATAAGCCATAGGCTGGTCCTGAACCTGTCTGGAAAAAGTCCTTGTCAGTTCTTCAGCCTTTTCCTCCAGTCCTATATTCCCTGTCATGCGGCCCAGTCGCAGAAAGTTCAGGACGGCAACCGAGTTGCCTGAAGGGAGAGCTCCGTCATAGATTTCTTTGCTTTGTGTGATGAGTTGTTCATTGCCTTTTCCCGTGAAGAAGAGCCCCCCGCCTTGCTTGTCCCAGAAGATGTCTATCATTGCCTTATTAAGGGCAACGGCCTCCTCAAGATAGGAAACCTCAAACGTAGCCTCATACAACTCGATCAATCCCCACACCAAAAAGGCATAGTCATCCAGGTAGCCAGGGTAGGCGGCATCCCCATGCCTATAGCGGCGAAGCAGTCTTCCATCAGCTGTCCTGAGATTCTGCAAGATGAAGCCGGCGGCCCTTTTGGCTGCTTCCGCATAAGCCTCACTACCAAAGGCCTCGTATCCTTTTGCAAAGGCCGCGATCATAAGACCGTTCCAGGAGGTTAGAATCTTATCGTCCTTAAGGGGATGCACCCGCTTCTTGCGAAGATCGAAGAGTACCTTCCTGGCATCCTCCAGTATTGTCTCAAATCTCTTCGGGTCCATGCCCTCTTTTTTTGCGAAGGTTTGGATGGGGACACGCATGTGGGGAATGCTTTGGCCTCCTTCAAAATTCCCCTCCTCAGTGATTCCATAGAAGCGGCAGTAGAGGTCACCTGTCTCTTTTCCCAGGTGTTCCTTGACCTCCTTCGGTGTCCAAACATAGAAGAGGCCCTCTTCGCCTTCACTGTCTGCGTCTTCTGCGGAATAGAATCCGCCCTCCGGGGCCGTCATGTCCCGCAGCACATAGGTAAATATCTCGCGGGACACTTGGGCGAACTCGATGTTTCCCGTCACCTGATACGCTTCGGTATACGCCATGGATAGCAAGGCCTGATCGTAAAGCATCTTTTCAAAATGGGGAACCAGCCACTTCTCATCCACTGAATAGCGGTGGAACCCGAAACCGATTTGATCGAACATACCCCCTCTTCTCATAGCATCCAGGGTCTTTTCGGCCATCTCCAAGGCCGCTATATCGCTGTTGCGTTTGTGCCATCTCAAAAGGGAGGTGAGGTGGTGGGGTGTTGGAAATTTCGGCGCAGTTCCAAATCCCCCCCAACTAGGATCAAAGGTTCGTGCAAGCTGTGTGTATCCCTTTTTTAACGTCTCAACGCTCAGAGGAGGAGCCGATGGATCCGAATCCTCTCGGGGCTGAATGGCGGCTGTGATCGCCTCGCTCGACTTAAGAATACTTGCTCGGTCCTGTTGCCACATGGCAGCAATCTGTTCTAGAATATCTACAAACCCCGGCATCCCCATTCTCTTGGACTTTGGGAAATAGGTGCCGGCAAAGAAGGGTTTGCCATCGGGTGTCATGAATATGGATAAAGGCCATCCACCGTGTCCTGTCAAGGACTGGCAGACATGCATGTAAATCTTGTCTATATCAGGACGCTCTTCACGGTCCACTTTTATGGCGATAAAATATTTGTTCAGAAGCTGCGCAACATCCTTATCTTCAAAAGACTCGTGTGCCATGACGTGGCACCAGTGGCAAGTGGCGTAGCCAATAGACAGGAAGATCGGTCTATCTTCCTTCTTTGCTTTCTGGAAGGCCTCTTCAATCCAAGGGTACCAGTCTACCGGATTCTCCGCATGCTGGAGAAGGTAGGGACTCTTTTCGTGTATCAAACGATTCGGAGTCATTCCTGGTTTGGCATCCGCTGCGTGCACATGACCTCGTGAGCAATAAGTTACGAGAAAAACCGACAACCAAAAGGCGAGCCTTATTCTACGCTTTTCCATCCAGAGTACATTGCGTAAAATCAATCTCTTCACCGCACCCTTTGCAGGCATGTTTTTTGTCAAACTCGTCTGAAAAGATCTCTTTTGCCTTGCCACAGTTGGGACATTTGCAGATGAATGACTGCAAATGTTTAAACTGTTGAAAACCAGGACAGTGTTGTGGAGTGGTCATAATAACCTCCCGATCCAAGCCTCCCCGTGTTTCAACCGAAGCCAAGTTCTAGCTCAGAGGCCTTTGGAAGCCATATAATTTGCTAAATCAGCTACCCGGCAGGAATAGCCCCACTCGTTATCGTACCAAGCCACTACTTTGGCCATATTTCCTTGCAGGACCTGTGTGAACTCCATGTCTATGATGGAGGAGTGGGGGTCGCCTTTAAAATCCATTGAGACCAGTTTTTCTTCCTCACACGCCATGATCCCTTTCAACGCGGTTCTGGCCGCTCTCTTCAGAACGGCCCGCAACTCCTTTGTATCGGTCTCTTTTTTCAACGTGGCTACAAAATCGACCACCGACACGGTAGGGGTGGGCACCCGTAAGGAGTACCCATCAAAACGACCAGCCAGGTCCGGCACAACCAGGGCCATAGCTCGGGCCGCCCCCGTGGTGGTTGGTATGATATTCAGGCCAGCTGCCCGCGCCCGGCGCACATCCTTATGAGAGAGATCCAGTATACGCTGGTCTGTGGTGTAAGAGTGTACAGTTGTCATAAGGGCTTTTTCTATGCCGAAGGCCTTATGAACAACCAGGGCCGGCGGAGCGAGGCAGTTAGTTGTGCAGGAGGCGTTTGAGACTATGTGGTGCCTCTTGGAGCGGTAAGCCCTGTGGTTAACTCCCATGACTACTGTCAAGTCCTCTCCCTTTGCCGGGGCGCTGATGATGACCTTCTTGGCTCCGGCTGTTCGGTGGGCCGCGGCGGCCAGCCCACTTACGAAGAGACCGGTGCTTTCGACAACAATATCCACGCCCACATCGTCCCAGGGGATTTCCGCGGGATCTCGCATGGCGAAGTTTTTGATGGGTCGTCCGTTTATAGCAAAGCCATCTTTCTGGATCTCCACGTTTCCTTCAACACGACCGTAG
>JAQYVR010000042.1 GCA_030145395.1 Desulfobacteria bacterium | reverse complement strand
ATGTATTAATCTAAGCATAATAGACCAAAAGTAAAGCTCTCCTGGAAACCTTTGAAAAACCCCCTCTTTTGCCCAATTACTGCGTCAGGCTCAGATTTCAATCCTCAAAATACTCGATGTATTCCTCCGGCTAAAAGTTTCGCCTTCCGTGAACTTGAACAAAATTGAACATTCTTCAAAGGTCTCACCTTATGATTCTGTCTTTCCATCCACGAGTCAAAGGGGATGTCAATCTCCGACTGACCTCGAAGGGGCTTTTTTCGGACAAAGAGATCAGGCTGATTTCCTCAGCCCGCGCCATAATAGTCACCCAGAGCATTAAAGCCCACCAATATACATTCTGTCTAAATCATTGTTCCAACCTTTTTCCCGATTATACTCGTCGATTTGGCTTTGAAGGGAAATACGGAAACATTAAGCTCTTTCGAAAGTTCAATGCTCCCCACCCTGAGACTATCTGCTACGAATCAGTAGAATACTTCAAACAACGTCATTTCGTGAGACAGGAACCCCTCATGTCCTTCCCGTTTGTATTAAAGGGAGACCGGGGTGGCGGCGGTTGGGCCGTCTTCCTCATAGAAAACGAACATGATCTCATGGCAGGTCTTGAGGTCCTTGCCGATGAGTATTTGCATGCCACCAAGCGGTTTATTGCTCAGGTCTATGTGCCTCACGGCGGAAGGGATTTGCGTGTGGTGGTGATTGGAGGAATCACCAGAGCTTACTGGCGATGTCAATACAACCCGGGGGAATTTCGTAACAATGTTGGCCGTGGTGCAGTGATCGAATATGACCTTGATCCTGAACTTAAGAATGAAGGCATACATTGTGTAGAGGATTTCTGTTCGAAGGCCGGAATCAACTTAGCTGCCTTTGACGTCCTTTTTGATCGGAGCCAACCTTCACCAAAACCACTTATTTCAGAAATCAATTTCTTGTTTGGGCGAAAGGGCCTAGGGGGATCTTCGTGTTTTTACGACCTGTTAAATGAAGCAGTTGGGGCGTGGATAGGTAGGCTTAGCTAAAGTTTTCTCGTTTTGCCCCGACTCTTGCGCTGTCGCTTCGATGTGCGGCGTGAGGGGCCTTTCTTTTTGGTGGTAGGCTCCCAGCCCTCCTCTTCCTGCTCTGACGAATCAGTCTGATCTGGGTCATGATACGCAGCCATGTCCATCTTGCGCTCAAAGTCTGGAGAATCTATGGTTGCGGCCCCATGTTCGGTGGCAAAATCAGCAATCTCTCTGTCCGAAGTTACCACAATTGCCCGCTCCCGTTCCCGAGTAACAATCTGTTTGATGACACTGTCGGCCAGTTCTCCAGGTGGCGAAAAGAGGATGCGGATACCTTTCGTGCGAGTCGTGGTTTCCAGAGAATGGTTCGCATTTGCCCCGTCAAACACCACAGTCACGGGATGACGTTTCACTTTCTTGTATGAAATCAGCCGGTCCAGAAGGGCTTGCCTTCCATCCTCCAGGCTACGGTGTTCAACGACGCTTAAGGTAGGTGACTGACGGATCAGGTTGTATCCATCTATAACGATGTGAACAGACATGAGGTGTGATTAGGAGGTCTTCAACCTGGCGATCAACCGTTCCAGGTCCTCATTGCTGTAAAACTCAATCTCAACCCTTCCTCGATTTCCCTGCCGTGCAATACGTACCCGGGTGCCAAGGTGTCGGCTCAAATCATCGGCCAAGCCCTCTATATAGACATCTTCAGACGTCCGAGCCTTTGCGTTCGAAGGCCCCTGCTTGCCATCTTTGAGTTTCTTGATCAAGGCTTCAGCGGCCCGGACAGAGAGATTCTGAGAAACGATGCGGCGCCAGGCCTCTTTTTGCTGAGCAGGAGTCCCGGCACCCAAAAGCGCCCTCGCATGGCCCATGGTTAAGGAGTTGTTGATAATATCAGCCTGAATGGGTTTCGGCAGCTTCCGAAGACGCAAGAAATTTGCAACGGTGGAACGTTCCTGCCCCAGACGCTTAGCTGCCTCTTGCTGAGTGAGGCCAAACTCTTTGATCAGGCGATGGTAGGCATCAGCCTTCTCTAAAGGATTCAAATCTTCCCGCTGAATGTTTTCAACCAAAGCTGTTTCCACGATTTCTGCTCCGGAGATATTCTTGAGGACTACCGGAACCTGTTTGAACCCGGCCAAGCGGGCTGCCCGCCAACGGCGTTCTCCAACGATCAATTCATAGCCTGTGGAAACGGCGCGAACAACGACTGGCTGAATAATCCCCTTTTCCCTAATGGAATTTGATAAACTCTTCAGTTCTTGGTCGGGGAACCTTCGTCTTGGCTGGTATGGATTGGGCCGAATCGAATCAATATCACAATAGAAAAAAGGCTCTGGCTCTAATCCTGATGTTTCCCTGTCAGGTATGAGAGCGTCGAGACCACGACCCAACACTTGTTTCTTAGGCATGCCGTGCCCTCCATCCGTTCATGATTTCCTTGGCCAGGGCCAGATAGCTCTGGGCTCCCAGGGATGTGATGTCGTAAAGGAGTATGGGTTTTCCAAAACTGGGGGCTTCGCCAAGTCTCACGTTTCTTGGGATACGTGTCTGAAAAACCAGACGCTTAAAGTATTTTTCGGCCTCTTCGGCAACCTGATGCGAAAGGTTGTTTCGCTTATCGAACATGGTCAGGAGAACGCCTTCAATGACGAGTGCGGGATTTGAGTGTCCCCTGATGCGCCTGTAGGTTTGAAGGAGCTGACTCAGACCCTCCAAGGCATAGAACTCGCACTGCAGTGGAATTAACAACGTGTTAGCTGCAGTCAGAGCATTCACGGTGAGAAGGTTTAAGGAAGGAGGACAGTCGAGCAGTATGTAAGCGTATTTGTCACCAAGGGGTCTCAGGAGGTCTTGGAGAAAGGTTTCCCGATTTGGTTGTGAGACTAACTCAACCTCGGCCCCAATCAGGTCGAGACTTGCAGGAAGCACTTGAAGATGAGATAGGTCTGTATCTACCACAAGGTCTTCAACTGCGTCCTTTTCAATCAAGCCGTGATAGAGATTCCTGGAAAGTTCGGTCTTGTCTATACCAACCCCTGTGGTGGCGTTACCTTGGGGATCGCAGTCAACGAGCAGGGTCTTGCACTCGGCCACGGCAAGGGCAGCGCCAAGGTTGATGGCAGTCGTGGTTTTGCCAACGCCTCCCTTTTGATTTGCTATTGCAATAATGTGACTCATGACAAGACTTACGCCCCTGTACCCACATTCAAAGTTGTTCAGGTTTTGACGAAAATTCTGAAAATGCTTTCTACCACAAAATCGGTCTCTTTCAAAGTCATAACACCCTGGCCCTCAGAAAGGGGACGCCCAGGTTTTCCTTGATCTATTAACTGCCCGTCATTATATTGTATATGTTTAAGAATGAAATGTGCCTTGCCGATCTTGGGGACAACACTACGATGCGTATTACAAAAATAGCGATAGTTGCAGTTCTCATAACAGTCGTCACCGTAAGGAGCGGTTTTGCAGCCCATCCTTTTTCTTTATCTCGTATTCATTTGACGACCAAGGAAGAAAAGGAGCTGGGGAAAAAACTCATGCTCCATATAAGAAAACACCGCGTAATTATTGAAGATCCGTCTATCGCAGGCTATGTCGACAGAATAGGTCAGCACATTGTGGCACAGCTCCCGACCTCGCCCTTTGATTTTCATTTCTACGTCCTCAAGGAAGATGTTTTCAATGCCTTTGCCGCGCCTGGCGGCCACGTATTCATCAACAGTGGGCTCCTGTCTGCCATGGAAAGTGAAGAAGAACTGGCCGGTATTCTGGCCCACGAGGTAGCCCATGTGTTGTGCCGTCACATTGCCAAGCAGATGCAACAAGCCAAGAAAATCAGGCTCGCGACATTAGCCGGTGTTTTGGCTGGAATTCTTCTGGGCGGGGATGCAGCGCTCACCGGCGCGATGACCTCGGGTTCCGTTGCAGCCGGCACATCTCTTGCCCTCAAATACAGCCGCGAGCACGAAATGGAGGCCGACCAGGTCGGACTCAAGTACCTGACCAAGGCTGGATACGGCAGTGGAGGTCTTCTGAAGACCCTTGAAAGGATACGCGCTATACGATGGTTTGGCCCTGAAGAAATTCCTACTTATTTGACCACCCATCCCGCCATTGAGAGCAGGTTGGCTTACTTGGATACCTGGACACAGACCCGCCCCGAGCCGACCCAACCGGTTCATCCTGGAGATCCGACAAACTTCCGTAAAGTCCATGTCAAGTTGATTGCCCTTTACGGCGATGCCGGGACAGCCCACAGAACATTTGATTCCCAACTCAGAAAAGACCCTAATGATGCCTTGGCATACTACGGCATGGGGCTTGTCCTCAACCGAGACGGCAAGAAGGAGGAAGCCGCGGAGAAATTGAAAAAGGCTTTGGAATGGCGCCCTCTAGATACAGACATTCTTCGCGACCTTGGCAAGACCTATGTTCACATGGGGGACTACGTCAGCGCACTGAAAACTCTAAGGGGAGCTCTTGCCTCAAGCCCACGAGACAGGGAGGGATGGTTTCTCTTAGGGCGAGCACAAATGGAGACGGGAGATCTGCACGGTGCCCTTGACAGCTTCAAAACCCTGGTAGACACTGCACCTGATTATTTGCCAGGCGTCTATTACCTCGGAGAAACATACGGAAAGATAGGCGACTTGGGGGAGGCCCACTACTACCTCGGGGTCTACTATAAAGAAAAAGGAAGGTTCAAGAATGCGAAGTTCCACTTAAATCGTGCCCTCAATCTTCTTGCCAAAGACTCTGCAAGGAGGCTGACGATTGAGAAGGCTCTCAAAGAACTTTCGGGGGCTGAAGTGCGCGATCGTAATGAGCAAAGTGCATGGTGAAGGTCCCGCGCCCCTGGGTGGCAGACCGGAGGGCCGTAGAATAGCCAAACATCTTGGATAAAGGAACTGTCGCATCTATTATCTGCATCTCACCCCTTGGGTACAAATGGTTAATCTTGCCTCCCCGGGCATTGATATCCCCGATCACATCCCCCATAAAGAGTTCAGGAACCAAGATCTCTACAGCCATGATTGGTTCCAAGAGAAGAGGCCCTGCCTTTTGAAGTCCCTCCTTGCAAGCCATGGCAGCAGCGACCTTGAAGGCCAGATCAGTCGAAAGAGACTCTCTGTACGTCCCTCCGATTACGACAACGGCCACATCCACAACAGGATATCCTAAGAGCACACCACTTTCCAGTGCTTCCACTGCTCCTTGCTCAATAGCCGGGACGAATTCTGAAGGCACGGATTCCGCAGATAGGCTGTTTGCAAACCAGTTCCCCTTGCCACGCTCTCTAGGCGACAGCTTGAGTGTCACCTCGGCGAAATGACGAGTTCCTCCAATCTCTCTTTCAAAAATTGCGGACCCCTGTGCCACCTGCTCGACGGTCTCCTTACAGACAACATGTGGCTTGCCCACGTTGACCTGTGTATGAAACTCCCGCTTTAGACGGCCCACCAAAATCTCAAGATGAAGCTCTCCCATACCAGAGATGATTATCTGTCCGGTGTCCTCATCATGCCTGACACGAAATGTGGGATCCTCCGTCTCGAGTTTGTTTAAGGCTTGCTCAATTTTTTCCTGATCAGAATGTGTCTTGGGCTCCACAGCTACAGAGATTACGGGCTCATACGCATCAATAGGTTCAAGCACAATAGGGTCTGACGGATCACAAAGGGTGTCACCTGTAACCGAGGCCTTTAGACCTACAACACCGACGATATTTCCAACACCCGCCTCGGCGATACGTTCACGTTTGTTGGCGTGCATAGCAAGGATTCTTGCTACCTTTTCCCTTGTTTGTCTAAAGGGATTAAGGACCTCGTCACCTGCACACAGTCGACCTGAATAGATCCGGACATAGTTCAATCTCCGGCCTTGGTCCATCATGACCTTAAATACTAAGGCAGCCAGAGGTGACTGTTCTGAGGGGTGGATCTTCTTGACCTGTCGTGTGTCTGGGTCCATCCCCTCCATGGGCGGCACGTCCAAAGGGCTCGGGAGAAAGTCAACTATACCATCCAGAAGTGGCTGTATTCCTTTGTTCCTAAGAGCAGCTCCACAAAGAACAGGAACAAGCTTCAGGCTGGTGGTAGCCCTTCGGATGCCCGAAACAAGCATCTCAGGCGTCATAGACGCCTCGGCAAGATAGGCGTCCATAATCTGATCGTCAACCTCTGCAACCGATTCAACGAGTTTTTCCCGGGATTCAACGGCCGTTTCCATCAGACCTTCAGGAATGTCAGTGATCCTGAAAGTTGCTCCCATGGTCTCCTCATCCCATATTAATTGTTTCATACTCAGCAGATCAATCACTCCTTGAAAGGATTCCTCAAGTCCCGCTGGTATCTGTGTAATGAGCGGGTTGGCCCCGAGACGGTCAGACATCATCTGAACGGTTCCAAAAAAATCAGCGCCGGCACGATCCAACTTGTTCACAAATGCAATCTTTGGGACACGATGTTTGTCTGCCTGATGCCAGACTGTTTCTGACTGGGGTTGCACACCAGCGACCGCACAGAAAACGCCAATCACCCCGTCTAAGACCCTGAGAGACCGCTCAACCTCAATGGTAAAGTCGACGTGTCCGGGTGTATCAATGATATGGATCTCAGCACCGTTCCAATGGCAAGTTGTTACAGCTGAGGTGATTGTTATTCCGCGCTCTTGCTCGTACGGCATCCAGTCCATCACTGCTTCACCGTCATGGACCTCACCCATCTTGTGGGATCGACCAGTATAGTAAAGAATACGCTCAGTAATGGTCGTCTTGCCTGCGTCAATGTGGGCAATGATGCCGATATTTCGGATCTTACTTATCGATGGATTCTTTCCCATTAGTTAGTCGTTATCCTGATTCAAAGTCTACGTGTACACGCCGCCAGGCCAGGACTCATGCTTGAGTGTCATACAGTATTCATCATTGAATGCAATGTTCACTGTCACTTTATCATCAGGAGGTCTGGCCGAAAAGAGGATCTGATATCCACGTGACCTGCTAGTGTTTTAACCTCACGTCCTTCAATCAGGATCTTCACAGCGTCGACCTCCGGAATATTGAGGGCCAAAGTGCTTACAACGGAAAATATCGTAAACAGCTCGGACAAGCCACCTCCGGGATGCTTGTCGCTTATGGCGCTGTCAAAATCTACATAGGCAATACTATCTTCTGTTACAAAAAGAGATAGAAGCTTTGCTTCGGTCGGCACGGTGGGCAGAAGTTCACCCTCTGGCCCCTCGATGAGAGCATGGACGATACTTCTGGCACGCTGAACCACACTATCCTGTCTCGACAATGTGCGTTCTTCGGCCTTGAGGAATCGATGGTGCTCATCCAGGAAATAGAGATGAGTCCTCACCTTGGCCAGTTTTGGGAGGAACTTCCCCTGTGTAAGCTCATGCCCCTCCTTCTGCTCCGAAGACAACAGAACTCTGTAACCGTAAGCGAAGAGTCCTCCTGCAAGAATGCAAAAGACTATCAGGGCTGCCATCCTGTAACGTTTACTTTTCATGTTGTCTGTTTATTGCCTAATGCGGCGGTTTCGGCCGCTAGCATACAAGTGTTTAGACTACCTACTCTAACCGAAGATGCTCCGCTCCTTGGGAGTGAGTCGGTATCAGGTTATTTGTCACAGGTGCCGGTTCGAGTCAAGGCTGAACGTATTTTTCTGATGGACTCTGCTCTCTTGTTTCGTGTGCATTTTAATGAACGAATCGGGGAGGACATGAGCCATGGCAGAAATCTCATTGCATCGACATTTCTCACGTGAAGCTCGTAAAGCCTCTTACCAGTGAGATGAGATGAAAAGAAATACAGAATTTGAATGCGGAACAGGAGGTTTCAGAAAGGAAGCAATAAGTGTTTTGTAGATGACGGGCTACAATCGTTGAATGCTAAATTACAGGGCTGTTTGAACAGTATGGTGTAAACAACCCACAGAGTGGCACTTGGGTATTCCAAGCTTTCTAAGGTTGACGGCTTCGTAAAAAGTCCATCTGCGGCGTTGCGGTTCATCCCCGCCCTGTTAAATTCTCGCTACGCGAGACGGCGGAGCCGATTTAACAGGGTAAATCATTGCGACGTACGATTAAGTACGCCTCATTCCTCAATATTCGCGCGCCTTGCATCTGGAGCTTTTTACTGTGCCGTCTGTTTGTTGACTTTTTGCGAGTCCATCAAGATTAGTTCAAGGAAATTACACTACACATGATTTCTTAACTGCAGCTCAACGGGGTGGGGATGAAGGTAGAACTGATCTTTGAAATAAGGCTGGTCGTATTTGCGCGCATAGTGATTCATGAGCGTAATGGGCACAATGAGGGGAACGTAACCTTGGTGATATTCATCGATGATCTCCAGCAACTCCTGTTTTTCATCAGAGGAAAGCTCTTTCTTTAAGTGTCCCATCATATGCTGGAGAACGTTGACATTCTTCTTTACAGTTGTTTTTAGTCGAAGGGTCTCCATCAAAAGGTGCTGATACTTCTCGTACAGATCTCTTATTGGGATGTCCCTGGCTTTTGCCACAAGTCTACCCGTGACCTGATAGTGCTTTTGACTATGAGAAAGTATCAGGAGCCTGTGCTTTGTATGAAAGTCCACTAAACCACGTCTGCTCTTCTTTTTGGCCAGGATGTCTCGCCACCTCTTCAAGGCAAAGACGCGTTCAATGAAATTGTTACGCAGTCCGGGATCGTGAAGACGTGCTTCATCTTCAACTGGAAGCAAAGGAGAATTCTCCATGAATGCTCGAGCAAAGATTCCAACGCCCTTTCTGACAGGGACCCCCTTCGCATTGTAGACTTTGACTTGCTCCATGCCACTGCTCGGTGATCTGCTTTTGAATATGAATCCGCACAGGTCCATATGTTTAAGCTCGGCTATCCGCTTGAGGGCCCATTTGAGCATGAGTTCAGTATAATCCCGCCCGGTATGAGAAGTCATAAGAAGGGGCGATTCAGGATTACCCTCCAGGCGCATAGGTTCCCGTGGAACGCCTAAGCCGCATTCAGCCTCAGGACACACGGGAACATATTCAACATACTTGCCTATTGTATCAGTTAGGAATCGGTCCAGGCTGTGACCACCGTTATACCGGACCGGCTTACCCAACAGGCAGGTGCTAATCCCCAGTCTTATCCTTGTGCTCACACAGGTTTCCTCCTGGCATAATTCCTGAGAGGCTTTAAGCAATAGCTGACAAAACATATCATTCAAGATTCGAAGCAGCAAGGAAAAGACCCAGGAAGCTCTCATAAACAGACAGTTGACTTCCAAACTGAGGATGAACGGGCTTTCTCACTCTGACTCGTTGCCCCATGTGGCATTTGGTTTTATCACAATATTCATGTGCTCCGCATGATCCATTCAACATGAAGCGAATTGCGGTAGCTCCGCAAGCTAACTCAATAGTATATGGGTGGCGATTCTGATATGCTACATCTATTATTCAGGGTGTCCTTCGTTGTCTCATAATGTAGGTTGACAAGGCTTCTGCATTCCACCCAACAACTCTCTGAACAGGCAAACCGATTGGATTAAACAAGGAAGACCCTGCCTCGCAATTGACAAAAGGAATAAGTTGTTCTATAAAAAGAATGGTTGTCATCATGTATCATAGTACTGCTCAAACACCTTTTGGAAAACGATCAATATTGATTGACTTTCTTTACTAATCGTTTATGATATTCACTTAGGTGACATTGCAGGAGGGTCAAATGAATAAGGCAGAACTCATAGAAGCTGTTAGAAAAGAGAGTGGCCTTTCAAGAACTAAAGCTAACGATGTCGTTGAGCTGTTCTTCGATGAAATGTCCGAGGCCCTCGCGAGTGGTGACCGCATCGAAATCAGGGGTCTTTGTAGTATATATGTCAAGAATTACAAAGGGTACATGGGCAGAAATCCAAAAACAGGTGAGCCGACCCCGGTGCCCCAAAAAAAGCTCCCCTTCTTCAAGTGTGGGAAGGAGCTAAAGGATATGGTAGATCTCGGATAAACCCCAAAAAGGAGGAAGGTGTACATGAAAAGTCTAAAAAATGATTTGCGGGTTGTAACCAAAGAACTTAAGGCCCTCGCAAAGAAGACGGAAAGAGTGATGAAGGCCGTTGACAAGCTTGAAACGGCTAAAGCTGTGCTGAAGCGTAAACCCAAACCAAAGGCCAAGAGCAAGAAAAAAGCTCCAGCGAAAAAAGCTGTTGCCAAGAAAGTAACTCGCAAGAAGGCCGCTCCCAAGAAGGCAACTCGGAAAAAGGCTGCTCCCAAGAAGGCAGTGCGCAAGAAAGCCGCGCCGAAAAAAGCCGGTGCGGTGACTGCTACCGACCAGGTACTCAAGATTATCAAGGGGACGAAGAAAGGCGTTGATGCTCCCACGCTGATGAAGAAGACTGGGTTTGCAGACAAGAAAGTCAGGAATATTCTGATGAGAGCGTCCAGGCAGGGCAGAATCAAGAGAGCTGGCAGGGGAATTTATGTAGCAGCTTGATCTGGTAGTCAGTTGGTCATTAGATAGGAAGAAGCCGACGGGATAAAGTTTTTTTGACT
>JAQYVR010000131.1 GCA_030145395.1 Desulfobacteria bacterium | reverse complement strand
CCCGTATCTGTTTCGTGGAGCTTGAACTGATCAATCAACACCTTTTTTTCCGCTACTGCTAAAGCCACTTTTAAGACCTCCTTTTTTCCATTGTCGATCGTCTATTGTTGATTTGTTTCTAACTACTCAGGTTATCAGGTTCACGGTTCACCAGAACGGGGTTCAATGGTTCAGAGGTTAACCCAACCAACCGTTGAACTTTGAACCTAAGTAATTACTCTTCATCGCTCTCTAACCCTCCATAAAAACGGCGGGTAAACCTTGAACCGTGGAACTTTGAACCTGAGTAGTCACATTTGTTTCATTCAATCATCAATCCGAAAATACGCAGGCATATGGATACACGCCATTGCTCAAGGTTGAATTCATGACGGCAACCAGGTCCCCCTGGCTATCGGTTACCTTGATCCACGGGCAAGTCTCCTCCGCTTCCGCTGTAACCTCTTCCCGGGTCACTTGATGACCATGTTGTATCTTTTGCACAAGTTCGTCATCGGCTGAAACGTGCGGCATCCCCCTCAGGGCAATACTCATGGGTATGATGCAGTTTGAGATCTTCCCTGTTCCAGCAAGCCTTTCCAAAGCATCTAAACCTATTGCTTCGTCCAAACTGAATCCACCGCTTTCAGTGCGACACAACTCAGATAGATGAGCTCCACATCCTAAGGCATCTCCGATATCAGCACACATTGTACGAACATAGGTCCCGGCACTGCAGCATACCTCAAAACGGATATCCGGCAGGCTGATCTCAAGCACTTGAAGCCCATAGATATAGATACGCCTAGCCGGTTTTTGTATGAAAGTCCCGCGGCGGGCTAACCTGTAAAGCGGCACTCCATTATGTTTGAGGGCAGAATATGCCGGGGGATTCTGGTGTTGAACGTCCAGGAACCCACGAAAGGCCCCATGTACTTCCTGATCTGTCATTGGCAGTTCGGGTTCCGTTGAAACCACTCGGCCTGTGAAATCCTGGGTGTCGGTTCGAATGCCAAGTCTCATAGTCCCAACATATCGTTTCTTCCCATAAGTAAGAAACTGGGCAAGGCGCGTAGCCTTATTTATACAGCAGACCAGCACGCCGGTGGCAAATGGGTCGAGAGTGCCGGTGTGGCCTACCTTCTTGGCTTTCAAAACCCTTTTTACCCGTGCGACCACCTGGGCAGACGTCATATCCGGCGGTTTGTTTAAAACGATGATCCCGTTCATAAAGCATTGCGTCTCATAAGTTTCATGATTGACTGAAGGACAGCGGAATTAATAGAAACATGCTTCTTTGATCCAATGGAGTAATGGAGCAAGAACAAAAACTTTTTCACCATTTTTCTCGAAACCCATTACTCCACTACTCCAGTACTCCATGACTCCAGTGTCTTATTACTCCAGGCGCGGTTAATCCCTAAGTTTCGTTAATTAATGTTTTCAAAGTCTTGTCTAGGTTGGTCGCCCTTTCAAAAGAATCGTCATGGCGGAACTCGAGCTGTGGCATGTGTCTGAGTTCGAGACGACGACTCAACTGCCGTCTCAGATACCCCGAAGCGCTCTTGAAGCCCGCCAGCGCCTCCAACTTGCGTCCCTCTCCTTCGGCAACGCTGAAATAGACCCGAGCCCGGCGGAGATTGTCTGTTATGCTGACTTGTGTAATGGTTACAGAGTCGAGACGGGGGTCCCTAATCTCTTTCAGCACGAGATAGGACAATTCCTTTTGTACCTCGCCTCCAACTCTGTCGGCTCGTTTGAAGTGGCTCACAGGCTGATAATCTCCATTTCCGAATCAATGACTTCAGCCACTTGCATGTCCTCAACAAAATTCAGGGCCTTGTCCAACTTTGAATTGATCAGTCGGCGATCATTCCCCACAAAAGCCAGGCCTATTTCCGCACGCTGGTGGTTGTCATTCGCACCAACCTCTGCAACTGAGGCATTGAAGGTGTTTTGAAGACGCCTAATCACACCCTTTACGACTTTGCGTTTGCCTTTCAATGAGGTGTTTCCAGGAACCCTCAGAACGATTGTGCCAATTCCGACAACCATGGTTAGTGCCCCAAATAAACCGGAATACGTAAAATGAACTATAGTGGCCAAAACGTCTGAAGTTCAACAGACCGTTTGTACCGTGATCAGATCATTTTTTGTCTGTGAACTTTAGCTCACTTTAGGTCACTTCAGGCACTTTAGGTCACTCGTTTGATTACTCCACCACCGCTTTGATTTCTTCTGTTTCGTAACATTCAATGACATCATTGACTTTCACATCATTGAAGTTTTCGATCCCAATCCCGCATTCGTATCCGCTTTGCACTTCTTTGGCGTCATCCTTAAATCGGCGCAGGGACCCTATCTTACCATCATAGACCACAACCCCTTCACGAATGAGCCGCATGGTCCGTCCACGTTCGATTTTTCCCTCGGTTACAGAACAACCCGCAATGGTTCCGACCTTCGGAATAGTATATGTCTCCCTGACTTCCGCGCTTCCCACGGGATGCTCTTTGTACGTCGGCTCCATTAGCCCTGCCATGGCCATCTTGATATCATTAACTACATTGTAAATAACGTCGTAGAATCTGATATCTACATCTTGTTCGGTTGCCAGATCACGCACCTTAGCATTGGGCCGGACATTGAAACCAATAACAATGGCCTTGGAAACAGCAGCCAGCATAACATCTGACTCTGCAATGGCCCCTGTAGCAGAGTGGACAACCTTGACCAGCACTTCTGTTGATTCAATCTTCTGTAAGGATTCTGTTATGGCCTCGACAGACCCCTGAACGTCTCCCCGGATAATCAGGTTCAGCTCTTTGACAAGGACACCTTGTATTTGTTCATAGTATTTTTCCAGCGTCAGTTTACTGCTTTGCGCCAACACACTTACCCGCCGCTTGTGGGCGCGATGGGAACTCACCTGCTTCGCCACCTTCTCATCATCTATGGCCATCAAGTCGTCACCAGCCATTGGCACCCCGGACAGACCCTGAATTTCAACTGGCATGGACGGTCCGGCACTATCAAGGCGAGTTCCCCTGTCATCCGTCATAGCTCGAACTTTTCCATAACAATGCCCACATATGACCGCATCACCCGGACGCAGTGTCCCCTCTTCAACGAGCACCGTGGCCACCGATCCCCTGCCAGGATCAAGTTTGGCCTCTATAACATGCCCGACGGCAAGTTTCTCGGGATTCGCTTTCAGTTCCAGGACTTCGGCCTGAAGGAGAATCATCTCCAGAAGCTCCTCAATCCCTTTCCCTTGCTTAGCCGATACGTTCACAAAGACGGTATCTCCACCCCATTCCTCGGGGCTGAGGTCATTTTCTGCTAATTGGCGTTTTACCTGATCAGGATCCGCTTCTGGCTTGTCAATCTTATTTACAGCCACCATAATAGGCACATTAGCTGCCCTGGCATGGTTAATAGCTTCAAGGGTTTGAGGCATTACCCCATCGTCAGCAGCTACGACCAAAACAACCAGATCGGTTACTTCCGCCCCTCGGGAACGCATGGCCGTGAATGCCTCATGGCCGGGCGTATCAAGGAATACGACCTGCCCAGTCTTTAGAGTCACATTGTAAGCCCCGATATGCTGGGTGATGCCGCCCGCCTCACCGTCAATGACCTTCGTTTCCCGTATGGCGTCCAACAGGGATGTCTTGCCGTGATCGACATGTCCCATAATGGTCACCACTGGCGGTCTGGGTTTCAGTTTCTTTGGATCATCTTTTTCCGAGGGAATCAGTGTGTCTTCCTCGAAAGAGACCTTTTCGGCTTCGTAGTCGAATTCGCCTGCAATTACGGCAGCGGTTTCAAAATCGATCGCGTGATTCACGCTTACCATGACGCCAAGAGTCATTAATTCCTTGATTACTTGATTCGCCTTAACTCCCATCCGTTTGGCCAATTCTGACACCACAATCGCCTCGTCGATTTTGATGCGACGTTTTATGGCCTTGGGGGTAGTAATAAGGGTCTTTTCACCCCCCCTGATGGCTACCTTACCCTTTTGGTACCTCCGGCCCTTACGAGCCCTTAGGGCTTTTTCGTCGTAGAGGTCAGATTTGTCCAAAACCTCCTTTTTTCGAAAGGCGATCTTTTTCTTGAAGAATCTCTTATCGTCCCCTGATTCAACGGGCTTCTTTTTGTCCTTCTTTTTGGCTTTGCCCCGAGAGGGTGCTGCGGGCTTTGCCTTCTTTTCGACCGGCTCAGCCTTCTTCTCTTTTGTGACAACATCTTTGACTGGTTTGATTTCTGGCATCTTAATGATCTTAGCAGGCGATTCCTTTTTTGCTTTTGGTTTCTTCTTTGCCTTACCTTTTTTTGCAGGTTTTTTCTTTGCAGGCTTGGCCTCTTCCTCTGCAGGCTCAGGAGCAACCTCCTCAGCTGTCTCCGCCTTAATCTTTGCCTTGGCTTTTTTCGCAGGTTTCTTCTTTGCAGGCTTGGCTTTTGCCTTAGCAGGTTCAGGTTTCCCCTCAGGCGGCTTCTCTTCTTTGAGCTCGGACGGGACTTGAGCCTCTGCTTCGGCTTCAGAGGGGACGACTTCTACCGAAGGCTTCTTCTTGACGACCTCTTTTCGTCTTCTGATAACCGTGCTCTTTACTCGCTTCTCGGTTATAACCTCTGACCTGCCCCCGAAAATGGCTTCTTTGATGCCGGCAGCTCTCTCTGCTTCAATGGCACTCATGTGGCTCTTCACAGCAATATCCATCTCCTTTAGCTTTTCAAGAAGGGCTTTGTTGGTCATATTAAGCTGTTTGGCAAGTTCATAAACTCGGATTTTTGCCATTCATTTCTCCCTGCTTTGGTATCACGTCTTAATGATTCTACAATTCAGTGGAAATAAGACTCTGCCATTCGCGAGCCCAACACTTGTTACGTTATTTATGGATAGGCACTAACTAGGTTTCCTCTTCAGGCACAGTCGTGTCACCAGGGTCTTCCGCATCACCCGCAACCTCGTCAGGTTTGTCCTGTGCAGCTGTTTTCGCATCACCCGCAGCTTCCTCAGGTTTGTCCTGTGCAGCTGTTTCCGCATCACCCGCAGCCGCCTCAGGTTTGTCCTGTGCAACTACTTCCGCATCACCCGCAGCCGCCTCAGGTTTGTCCTGTGCAGCTGCTTCCGCAGACGCATCTTCATCCGGCACCTCAGCGGTCTGCGCAGCCGACTCCAACAGGCCTCGTGCCTTCTTGTCACTGATCCCCTTGATCTGGACAAGTTCCTCAACAGAAGCGTTGGCAAGTTCTTCAATCGAATAGAAACCTTGCTCGTAAAGGGCATCGGCCGTACTGGCTCCTACACCCGGAAGGCTCATCAACGCAGCATAGCTGCTCCGCATAGCTTCGCTGTAGGTGGTTTCACTCCTCACATCGATGCTCCAGCCCGCCAGCTTGGAAGCAAGGCGCACGTTTTGCCCTCGTTTTCCGATGGCCACCGACAAATACTCATCCGGCACAATCACCTCCATGGACCGGTTGGCTTCGTCAACGACAACCCTGGAAATCTCGGCTGGTGACAGGGCATTGCAGACAAACTTTGCCGGGTCACTGCGCCAAGGAATGATATCGATTTTTTCTCCTTTCAATTCGTGAACCACACTCTGAACCCGCGTCCCTTTCATTCCAACACACGCACCCACAGGATCAATATCAGAATCATTTGACGTAACGGCAATCTTTGCACGACTGCCGGGTTCGCGAGCCGCACCCACAATCTTTACAATGTCCTCGCTAATTTCCGGGACCTCGATACTAAACAAGGCTATCAGGAACTGCGGATGCCTTCGAGACAGTATGATCTGCGGACCTCTGGACTCCTGCAACACATCCAATATGTACGCCCGAATCCTGTCCCCGCGACGATAGTTCTCCCTGGGAATCTGCTCACGTACAGGAAGTATCGCCTCGGTCCGGCCAAGATTGACGATGATGTCGCGTTTATCTATTCTTTGAACGATACCGTTAATGATTTCCCCTTTTCTATTGACAAAAGCTTCGTAGACTACGTCCCGTTCGGCATCTTTCATCTTCTGAATGATAACCTGTTTTGCCGACTGCGCAGCAATCCGGCCAAAGGTTTGCGTATCCATCTTAACCCCCATGCTGTCCCCTACTTCACACCCTGCGTCAAGCTTACGCCCCTCCTCCAAATCTATTTCCAGGTCCGGTTCGGTGACTTTCTCAACCACGTCTTTAAACTGGAAAACCTCGATTTCTCCACGTTCTTCATCAAAGCGAACTTCTACATCCACCTTGGCTCCATATTTCTTCCTGGCTGCAGACCCCAGTGCTTCTTCAAGCGTCTTAACGAGGATTTCCTTGTCAATCCCCCGGTCACGACTGACCTGTTCAATGACTCTTCTTATTTCCGACATTATCATTTTCGATACCCCACATTCTCAATCGAAAGACGCGCCTTCGCAATCGCCTCATACGGTATAGCGACTGCCTCTTTGTCAACCAGAAGCTTGACCTCCCCTTCTGAAAATCCGGCGAGCACCCCCTCAAAATGTCTTTTTCCTTCCACGGGGCGGTTCGTCTTGATAACCGCCCGTCTGCCTTCAAAATAGATAAAGTGTTTTGGCTTGGTTAACGGCCGATTTAGCCCTGGCGAGGAGACCTCAAGGTTATACGGCTCGTCATGGTCCATTTTTGCGTCCAGGATGTCACCTAATTGACTGCCGATGATAGCACAATCGTCTATGGTGACACCCTCCTCCTTGTCCACGAAAACGCGCAAGACCCACCCTCCGGGTTCCCTTCGGTATTCCACGTCAACCAAATTCATCTCTTCAAAGCGCAGGAGTTGTTCTGCCAAGATTTTGACATCAGCTATGAATCCCTGGGTCAGTTCGTCGATCATTCGGCGTCCATTCCAAACAAAAAAAACGGGCTTATGCCCGTTTCCCCGCCGCGGTCAACCTCAACAATTGTCTTGTTGAACTTCTTGAGAGAAAACCAGAGGCTAAGATTATCAAAAAATCCACTGATCGAAGCAGATGCCCGGCCCTCTAAGCCAGTAAAACATCGCCTCAAAAAGGGAAAAGGGCGACTCCCGCCATAAACGGGACGAAACATGGAGCGGGCAACGGGGCTCGAACCCGCGACACCAAGCTTGGGAAGCTTGTACTCTACCAGCTGAGCTATGCCCGCGTCACGCAGGTAATCTATAATCTTTTTTGGGGATTGTCAAACCTTTTTCGTATGGATTCCGTCAAACGGGAGAACCGGAGAAGCGGATTCCAAAAACGCTTTAATTGTGATATTTAACGCACATGGATGACGTAAGAGAACAGATCGAGTTCGATGTGCTGTTTGTGGGGGGTGGCCCTGCAAGTCTCGCCGGTGCGATTCACCTCATGAACCTATCCAAGACTCGGGGCCTTGATCTTGAGGTGGCACTCATCGAAAAGGGGGCTAATATAGGTTCTCATGCGTTGAGTGGTGCAGTGCTTAACCCGATTGCCCTTGAGGAGCTTATCCCGGACTACAAGGAATCGGGCTGTCCCATTGAGACAGATGTGCGTGGAGATGAATTCCATTTCTTGACCAGTACACGCCATCTCCGAGTTCCCTTTGTGCCAAAGTACATGCACAATAAGGGATTCCATATTATCAGCCTGTCCAAGTTTGTCTCCTGGCTGGGGAGCGTTGCTGAAGGCCTTGGGGTCAACATCTTTCCTGGCTTTGCAGGTAAAGAAGTGCTTTACGGCCAAGACGACAGAACGGTCATCGGAGTTCGTACAGGGGATAAGGGGGTCGGCAGGGATAATGTCCCCAAGGCCAACTTTGAAGCAGGTATCGATATCCTGGCAAAGGTGACGGTCTTCGGAGAAGGCCCCAGGGGAAGTCTCGTGCAGGCGATTTCCAAGAAATTGCCGATCTTTGACGGCAAGATGCCGCAGGTGTTTGAGACAGGTATCAAAGAGGTGATCCAGCTCCCTGAAACAAACTATTTTTCGGACAGCCAGGGCAATGACGTTCATACCTTCGGCTACCCGTTGGGTCTTAATACCCATGGGGGCGGTTTCATTTATGAGATGAAAGACAACAGGGTCTCCCTTGGGCTTATTGTGGGATTAAGTTATCAGGACCCTATGCTCGATCTCTATGAAGAATTCATAAGATTCAAGCGACACCCGTTCGTCAGTGAACTAATCGAAGGTGGCCGTGTTATTGAGCAGGGTGCCAGGACGATCGTCTCTGGTGGATATTACACGGTCCCAAAGTTGGCCGTTAGTGGCGGCCTGTTTGTAGGCGGTAGCGCCTCAATGCTAAATGCGCCGGCGCTCAAAGGTATTCATACCTCCATGAAGTCGGGAATGCTTGCCGCAGAGGCCATTGTGGAGGCGTCCAGCAAAGAGCTCTATACTGAAGAGACATTGAGCTATGATCAGCAACTTGAAGAGAGTTGGCTAAGAAAAGAGCTTTATAAGGGGAGGAATTTTACACAGGCCATATCCAAAAAAGGCCTTGTCAAGTTTTGGCACATAGGCACCCAGTATCTGACGGGAGGACGGGGCATATTTGATAGAATGCCTCTTGAGGAAGACGCCAAGACCCTAACCCCTTTGACAGATGTTCCCTCGCCCCGAGCCAAGATGAATGAAAAACAGTCTTATGACGACGTGTTATTTGTAGATAAACTAACCGGTGTCTATCTGTCCAAAACACAGCACCGGGAAGATCAGCCCTGCCATTTGATTGTTCACGACCTCGATCTGTGCGTGAATGCCTGTTTTGAGACCTATCAATGTCCGTGCACAAGGTTTTGCCCCGGTAATGTCTATGAATTGGAGATGGACGATGAAGGTCGGGGCAAGAGACTCAAACTCAACCCTGCAAATTGTCTTCACTGCAAAACCTGTGAAATCAAGGACCCATACGGGAACATAACCTGGATCTGCCCGGAAGGTGGCGATGGGCCCGGGTACACGGTGGTATAGTGTTATGTCCCAGCAATTATTTACAAAAGTCACAGCTCACTTGATCTGCACGTTTCGTAATTAACGTGTAAAATTCGACGCACGAAATCCGTCTCGTTTCAAGGCGACAGCCGCAAATCCGAAACAATCACCAAGATTCAAATTTTCTAATGTTCTAAAGAGGTTCGTAATGTTTTGGTCA
>JAQYVR010000280.1 GCA_030145395.1 Desulfobacteria bacterium | reverse complement strand
AATTGTCCGATCTGGAGGTGATCCAGTCGCGGACAAGCGTGCCCAAAAGCAGATACCCACCTTCGCAGATGCCGCCAACTTGGTGCACATGGAACATAAGGCTTCATGGGAAAATAAGAAACACACCCAGCAGTGGATCAGAACGCTGGAGGCGTACGTTATTCCGATCATCGGCAATAAGCTCGTTGATCAGATAGACACTCCTGATGTCCTGAAAGTTCTGTCACCCATCTGGATGACGAAGTCTGAAACCGCGCGGCGGGTAAGACAGCGAATTGGCACAGTTCTCGACTGGGCCAAGGCTGCTGGGTTTCGATCCGGGGAGAACCCCGTTAATGGCGTCTCAAAGGGTCTGCCCAAGCAGATTGCTCAGGTAAAGCATCATGCTGCGTTGCCCTTTCTTGAAACACCAGACTTCATTGCCGCAAAGCTCACTAACGCCAGCAGCAGTCCCGCCAAACTCGCGTTCGAGCTTCTCATTCTGACAGCGACACGAACGAAGGAACTTCTCGATCTGCCATGGAGTGAGATAGATCGGGATGTCTGGATTTTGCCTGCCGAACGAACAAAGACCAAGCGCGAGATCTATATTCCGCTAGGTCCCAGATGCCTTGAAATTCTCAAGCAGGCGAGAACGTTTTCTGGCAGTGGGCACTACGTTTTTGCGGGTAATGCCGCAGGTAAGCCACTCTCGAATATGGTTTTCCTGGAGGCATTGAAGCGTATGGGGCTCAATGGGAAAGTAACCGCCCACGGCTTCCGATCCACTTTCACGGATTGGGCACACGAGACCACGAACTTCCAGCGTGTTGTCATCGAGATGGCTCTGAACCACAGCATCAAAGATAAAACAGAGGCTGCTTACCGTCGCGGCGACCTTTTCAATAAAAGACGCGAACTCATGCTTGCATGGGAGCACTTCTGCCGTCCTACTTTACCAATTGCGAGTGAGACCACTGATGAAAACCCCGCAACACGCCATCCACGCGCCATTTCCAGCAATTCCGTTCGAAGCTAAGGAATCTCTACGCAACGGTCATGAGGGCCCTCTAGCGGGCTATCTAGGCGCGCTTGCTGAAGGTCTCAGCCTATTAGCGGAATCAATACATCAGTCCGAAGATGATCAGAGGCCGATTGAGGAAAAGCAAGCTCCGAAGAGCGATGCTCCAAAGAAGGCGTCATTGCCGAAAGAGGATGAAGAGGACTGGGATGCTTACCTAGACCAGTTCAAGAAAGTTGTCAGAGAAGGAAATGAGGAGGAACGGATTGCATTCCTAGATCAATTCAACAAAGTCCTTAGAGAAGGAAACGAAGACGAATGGGATGCAACCTTAGACCAGTTCAAGAAGTTTCTTAGAGAAGAAAACGACGAAGACTGGGATGGATCGCTCGACCAGTTCGAGAAAGTTCTCAGCGAAGGAGATGACGAGCTAATCGCCTCTTACTTGCGAGATGCGTCAGAGATCATCTTCGGACTTTCACGGGCTCTACGGCCTGTCGAAGGCGCACGGAGTTGGAAGCTAGAATTCAAGCGAGCGGGAAGAGGGCGGCCTGTCGATCGGTGGGCGAAGGCTCGTAAAGATAGCAGAATTAGGCTGGCTTTGCACTTTGCGACGGTAAAGTTCGGAAAACAGGAAGCTGCAATCGCCGAACTGGAGGCCAAAAAAGGTTGGAGCCGCGCCACCATTCTTCGCGCCCTGAACGCAGGAAAAAAGACCAAGTCTCATAAATAGCCCTATTTATTGAGACCGGCTTTGACGAGACTTTTCCACCAAAACCCGGCATAACACTTTCTATCGAACGGGCAGTCAATTCAAATGGAATATTCTTTTTGAATTGCCCCGTGTGACTTCCGAATCCGCTGCTGCGTGGGTTTGGAAATCAGGATTAGTTGATAGACAGAAAGGGATGTGTGCGATGAATAAGCCTTTAGAAAATATACCTCCGGAAGCCCGACTTTTGAGATTACCCGATGTTTTGGAAATAATTCCGATTTCGAAATCCAGTTGGTGGGCAGGCGTTAAGACGGGAAGATACCCCCAGCCAGTCAAGCTCGGACCAAGAATGACGTGCTGGCGCCTAAGCGACCTGAGCGAGCTCGCAGAAACTGGCACTTATCAACAGAACCAATCAGAAGATGATGACCATTAACAGGGCAGGTCCGATCTTGGCGATTGTGATCGTTAGATTTCAAGAATGTTCGGGGGGATGCAACATTGGATGCTCCCTCTCAAAATCAGAGCTTACATAAATAACCAAACCGCATAGGAAAGGTAAAAGCCCTTGTAAAATCACAACTGAAAGGAGGTTGGCTTTGATCGTAAAAAGGAAAGATTTAAACTTTTTGTATGACGTTCGCTTCAAAAACCCCGTTGCTGGGACTCTCACTCAGAAACAAGTCTGTTCGTATCAATGGATCGATGATGCTCGGTCGTCAGAAAACTTTCGACACTTCATGAATCGTCTGAATCAGCGCGTTTTTGGCAACGGTTTCACCAGATATGGTAAGGGGTTGCAGGTTCTTCCTATTCAAGAGAACAGTGCATCTCAGCGGCATCACATACATCTGGTCATATCGCGGCCTGACCACATAGACTTTGACGACTTCAAAACGCTTGCGGACGATTGCTGGTTGAAAACCAGGTTTGGTTACTATGAAACGCGTTTTGAAGACCATCCGGATAACGGATGGATGAGCTATATGTTGAAGGGGAGGACAAAGCAGGTTCTCGCCGATTCTATAGATTGGACGAATACTAAGCTTGACTGATGGCGCTTGCTGAAATAAATTTCCTCGCACCCCGTCCAATTGTCTGACATAAACAAAGCGCCGAGTTATCGCTTGGCGTTAAATGGAAAGATATGTCTTGTTACACCTTTAACACATCTGAATACTCACATATCTCCAAGTGATTGCAAATGACATGACTATGTTCAAGACCCATAAGATATACCGACATAACCAGTTACCTAACCAAATACTATTCACAAACATCTTAGAAACACCATCACATAGACGTTACGCTGTTATTCCACTAAACGACAGTCCCACCACCGTTGATGATTTCTGGAACTTTAATATAGACGTTTATCACAGTGAACTTTGGTCATAGCTCTCCATTGATTAATCTAAAGAAATGACTGTTCCTTCTACGAGACATGGAAGAGTGCATTGAACAGCATAACTGGTCTGTTGGATCGTCGACAAACCGCAAAACTTATCCAGTAGTGTTTGACACTACTTGGTCTTCATAGCGATCTCCCTATGTCGAACCACCGGTAGATGATGCACCTACATTCAGGACGAACAGAGCCACGCAAACTGTTGTCGTCATTCCTGCCCCTTAGGTGAGATTGGTTTGACGCGTATATCGCAGACAACGGAATGAATGCTTAGCAAACCAACCTGGTTCGGGGTCGAGCTAATTAGAAGATGCCTGTCAGAGACCTCCAATTCGTCAGGAGCGTGGAGGTTTCTGCCTTGAACTCATTGGCTGAGAGCCCATCTCGTCAATATGACAGTTCCTTGCAGCAAACAGGTAATCTAGTCGGTAGCACTTAGGGTTGTTGATTTGCGGCGCCATGTCGGGGTGTTTTATGCCCGACGATTCATCATCACCATCAAGAAGCCACCCATAACCAAGGAGCGGTCGTCGTTGGCGGCGCCTGGGATCGCTTCCGTTTGGCACTGTTATGGCCTGAGCCACCCCTTAAAATGTGAACCATACATAGTATGTGACGCGCCGCCCGGCAACTCACGGAGAAACAATTAGAAAACAGGATAATGTCATGGAATTGATTACTGCAACGATGCGAAAAAAACTTCTTCA
>JAQYVR010000221.1 GCA_030145395.1 Desulfobacteria bacterium | reverse complement strand
CAGGGTATTCGGGCGAAGGCGAATAAATCCCGATAGGTACACATAAGTCTGGATACATCAGAACACGAAATGCGGTCGCTTTTGGGTTCATATATCAAAACGACTAAGTTCCTGTCAAAACAAATGATATTGAGGTTGTTTTGAATCCGTGCTATCGATTGGCTAAGATCCAAGGAGTTCCCATGAAACCTGTTGCACTGATTGTTCGCGATGGCTGGGGCTATCGCCAAGAGAGTAAAGGAAACGCGGTCAAGGCGGCAAGAACACCCTATGTGGATTCGTATCTATCCAATTATCCTTGGGTGCTGATCCATGCCTCGGGGGAACCCGTGGGTCTGCCGCAGGGCTACCAGGGATCGAGCGAAGTCGGTCACCTCAATATGGGCGCTGGTCGAATTGTAATCCAGGAGCTTAAGCGAATCAACGACGCCATGATGGACGGTTCATTCTTTGAAGCCGAGCACTTGAAAAGCCTGGTCCAGAACTGCAAGACGAACAACTCGCGGCTACACCTGATGGGCCTTTTGCAGGACGAAGGGGTACACGCACATTGTGAACAGATGTTTAAGATCATGCGGGAGGTCCGGCAGCAGGGCGTTGAAGAGATCATCGTTCATGTCTTCACTGATGGGCGAGACACACCACCCCGCTCTGCACTCCACTTTATCAGCCAGTTGAATCACGTTATGAGAGAGGTGGGCAACTGCCGTGTGGGTACCCTAATGGGACGCTATTATCCAATGGATCGCTCCAAGAACTGGGACCTCACTACTGCCGCCTTTGAGTGTATCGTGAACGCCGTCGGCCGAAAGGCAGCAAGCGCTGAGACCGCTGTCGAGGAGGCTTATGCAAAAAACAAGACACCCGACGGTGTCGACATGTTTGACGAGTATGTCCCACCGCATGTTATCGGAGATTACGATGGGGTTATGGACGGTGATTCTCTTCTTCACACGAACTTTCGACAGGACCGCGCTATTCAGCTCTCCATGGCCTTTGTCGAAGATAACTACCCGGGAAGTCGCTCGCGCCGGCCGGATTGTCTGTACGTCGGCCTTACTCGCTACTATGATGAATTCCCCCGCTTTATCCTTGGAGCCATTAATGCTGGAACTGGGATGAAGAATCTCCTGGGAGAGGTGGTCAGCAACAACGGCTTAAGCCAACTGCGACTTGCCGAGACGCAGAAATACCGCCATGTGACCAGCTTCTTCAATGGAAAATCGACCAAGCCGTTTCCGAGAGAGGATCAGGTCGAGGTAAAGAGCCAGTTTGACCCTGCCACATTCGCTTCGCACCCGGAAATGAATGCTTACGACGTGCGAGACAAGTTTCTTGAAATGGTCAAAGGTGGCTGCAACTATTCGTTTATTCTTATTAATCTCGCCAACTGCGATATGGTGGGGCACACTGGCGACATGGCTGCTGCAACAAGAGCCGTCGAGGTGGTGGATGAGTGCGTTGGGGATTGCGTCAATCGGCTGCTTGAGTTGGGGGGCGAGGTTTTGGTTACTGCCGACCATGGAAACGCTGAAGAGATGATTGATCCGAAAACCGAACGCGTAAAGACCAGTCATTCCCTTAACCCCGTAGAACTGATCTACATAAGTAATAATGCTAAGGGCAGGAAGCTGAAATCGGGTGGTAAGCTGGCGGATATTGCTCCAACCATTCTCAAACTTATGAACATCGAAATTCCGCCTGAGATGACTGCTACACAGTTGATTGAGGATTAACCCTAATGTTGCATAAAGAATCCAGGCCCAGAGGACCTGGCTTTGGCATAACCCCTGGAAGGGGATAATTTGCTACCCGGCCGTTACAAAATTCGAAATCCGAATATCGAAATCCGTACTGTTCTCAAGGCGTGAGCCGCAAACAAATCCGAATTACAAAATGTTCCAATGACCGAAACAAAACAGACCGTGCCTTACAAACTCTTCTGTTTGAATCATTTGAATTTCTGTCATTTGATATTGTTTCGTGTTTCGAATTTCGAGTTTCGGATTTTGCCTGAATATGACTTTTCGTTCACGCACTAATTATAACTGGTTCAAAACGGAACATATTTACGAGAATTATTATAACGCCATCTATGGACAAGGAGCTTACAGATATGGAAGAAGACAAATGGAACGTGGGTCAACTCCTGGGGGTATCGGGGAGCTACTGGAGGTCTTGCACCCTGCATGCCGGCGTTCAACTGGAAATCTTTACCCTGATAGGTGATGATCATTTAAGTGGGGATGGGATTGCGCAGAAATTGGATGCAGATGTGAGGGGAGTGATAGGGCTCCTCAATGCCTTGGCTGCATTAGGGCTCCTGAAAAAGGAACAAGGCATGTACACCAACACTCCCGAAAGCAAATCCCTGCTCGTCAAGAGCTCGCCACAATATGTGGGTCACATCATCATGCATCATCACCACCTCGTCTCCGCCTGGTCCCGATTGCCAGAAGCGGTCAAAAGCGGTCAGCAGGTCAGGGAAAGGTCTTCTTTTAGTGAAGGCGAAGAGAGGGAAAGCTTTCTCATGGGCATGTTCAACCTGGCCATGAACATAGCCCCTAAAGTGGCTGACCGGATTGACCTTGGAGGTCGACGTCACCTCCTTGATTTGGGCGGCGGGCCTGGCACCTACGCCATCCATTTCTGTCTCTCTAATCCTGACCTTCGAGCAACCGTTTACGATCTTCCCACTACCCGGCCATTTGCCCTTCAGACCATAGAACGTTTCGAGTTAGATACCAGGATCGATTTCAAAGCCGGTAACTACGTCGAGGAAGAGATCAAAGGCTCCTACGATGTAGCCTGGCTCTCGCACATTCTCCACGGCGAGGGGCCTGAAGACTGTCAGGAGCTCATCAGAAAAACCGTCTCAGTGCTCGAATCGGGGGGACTGATTCTGGTCCACGATTTCATACTGAACGACAACCTGGACGGTCCTCTTTTCCCCGCGCTTTTTTCACTTAACATGCTGATCAATACCCCTGAGGGACAATCCTACTCCGAAAGCCAACTTGTATCGATGCTGGCTGAGGCCGGCGTTAAGGAGATAGAGAGACTCTCTTTCACTGGCCCCAATGATTCGGGTATTGTTGCCGGTGTCGTCTGAAGTTAGAACCCAACTCAAAAACGCGTCTAAGTCCAAATGGCGGCGTTGCGGGTCGGCTCAAAATGCTCACATACTACCGTGTATGCTCCGCTTTTTCGCCGCCCCGCGCCTTGCCCTGAACCCTGATCCACATTTTTTAGATGGGTTCTAGTGTCTTGTCTCTGAAATAAGTTTGATTAGTATGACGCGAGCCAAAACAGACTCTTCAAGGGGTTTTAAGACGTTCTTTAGAAAGAGGCGGGTTCGGCTCGGGCGGATGGAGATTTCAACCGCGGGAAGGTTGCCTTATTTGAGCAGGACAAACTTGCTTTCTCCCCTGGCGAGGATTTTCTTACTGCCTGGGGTCCGAATTTCAGCCTTTGCCACTGCCGCCCTGCTCTTTTGCTCGGCCACGTAACCTATCGCTTCAAATTCCTCCCCCAC
>JAQYVR010000211.1 GCA_030145395.1 Desulfobacteria bacterium | reverse complement strand
GCTTCTCTGCAGCTTGTCGGAGTACAGCGGAGATCCCGTCTTGACGGGGCAGCAGAGAACTTCAACCTGTAGTCATTTACCGCGAACCCTCAACAACCCGCCAGAGGCGGGCAAGCGCAGGAGATGCGGTATCCTCGGCTTTTCCCAACGGGTAAACAACGTGGCTATTTTTCTCTCTTTCTGACTGTCACGCCCGGTTAATTCGTGATTCACCGAGAATACAGTTCACAACTGCTTGATATTACATTAGGTTTGGCGTTCTATGCCATGTTGTTTATGCTACATTGGGGTGAAGCCTATACCTCACCTATTGTGTGATTCTGGATGAAATGCTCAAGCTGAGATACCTGGTTGTGACCCAGCTCCCCAAATTGCACACCACTTCGCCTCATGGTTATGGAGCTGAAAGGGTTTTCGTGCGTCTTGAAATCCGAAATGGCTTCAAATAATACCCTCTCCAAATAGAAGTCACTGTCAATTATGAATATATCTAACTCATACAGTTCGCTTGACGGCCTTTCCCTGGCCATATGGCTAAACGAAAGACCACCCATGCCAATATCTATGATTCTGCCCAGTTTGATAGAATGGGGCCCAAGCAAAACAAACGCCCCATCCTTTACCTCCATTCTCTTGTGCTTCCTTTTCTCAACCAGCTCTTGCGCCTCTATCATCAGACAAACTCCTTATGAGAGAGGTGACGGATAGTAAATGATATCTCAATCTGGTCTAGAATGCAAGAGATTCCTGCGGAGTAAACACCCTTTTGTATGGGCATAATACGGCCGGGACCTCAGTATCTTATAGCGCATAACCATATAGAATATCAGCGAATTTATGCCTGGGAAATAGGGTACTCAACCTGAAAGAGGCCACTGGGTGGGCATGGAGAGACAAGGGGGAAGTCAGGGGTCAGCCTTGAAGAAGCCCTTGAGGCATGTTTTGAGACGAAAAACAATCACCGTTGAAAGGCGGTGGCCAAAATTATTTCGGTCTATTTAATCCTTGATGCCCTACTCCCAGCTAATACGTCCTTCATGGTTCACAGTGAAGGTCTTATTCCCCAAGCTGTGGTAAGCAGTAATGGTCAAGGTGTCCAGGGTCCCACTAACATCTATGTTTACATCCTGTGTCTGCCTGAAGCCGCGGGCATACAGTATTCCAACTGAAGAGATCGATTCGTCCGGATATACATGAAAATAGGCCTGTGCAGCTTTATAGGCATGCATCGCATCTTCAGGGACCGCTGCATCATAGCCTAGCTTGCGGTACTTAATATAGCTTGGAATGGCAATGGCTATCAGGGCTCCAATGATTGCAATGACAATCATCAACTCCATGAGACTAAAACCTCTTATGTTTATCCGTTTCAGCATTCTTAGGTCCTGAAAAGCTTGAAAAAAGCCCCCGGTGAGACCATCAACCCGGGGCTTAACAAAAAGGAGGTCATTCACACAACTATCTGCAACCCATACGCAACCAGAAGTAACAAGGGGTTAGCCAATGTTGGCTAACCCCTTGATATTACTGGCGGGGACGACGAGACTCGAACTCGCGACCTCCGGCGTGACAGGCCGGCGTTCTAACCAAACTGAACTACGTCCCCAGATTTGTTATGGCGATGGTAGGCGGAACAGGGCTTGAACCTGTGACCCCCGGCTTGTAAGGCCGATGCTCTCCCAACTGAGCTACCCGCCCATGGTGTTGGCAAAATATCAGGCAAAAAACAGCTTACACTTAACCAATTAGTTCATCTGGAAGGGTTTGGCTGCCTCTTCCTGCTTCGGAATCAGCTCCGGAGGCACCATTTCATCATCTTCTTCTGTAAAAAGCGTGTCGCCGCTTGGCAAAATGATCGCGCGCGTCAGAACCTCATCCATGTGGCTTGCGGTTATCACTACGAGCTGTTTCAAGATCTTTGCAGGAATCTCTTTCAAATCCTTACTGTTTTCATCCGGAATAATAACCTCGGATATGCCTCCGCGATGGGCCGCAAGGATCTTCTCTTTTAGCCCGCCAATGGGCAGAATGCGACCCCTAAGGGTGATTTCCCCGGTCATAGCCAGACTGCGGCGGACCGGCCGTTTGATGAGCGCAGACACAATGGACGTTACCATGGTTATGCCTGCTGACGGCCCGTCCTTTGGCGTCGCCCCCTCAGGGACGTGGACGTGGATATCCACCTTCTTGTAGAAATGTTTCTTCAGGCCAAGCCTCCCTGCCCTGGACCGAGCATAACTCAAGGCGGCATGGGCAGACTCCTGCATAACATCTCCCAGCTTCCCTGTAACCGTAAGCTTTCCCCTACCAGGCATAATGACGGTCTCGATGGATAGCAGTTCTCCTCCCACCTGCGTCCAGGCCAAACCCGTGGCCATGCCGATCTCGTCCTTTTCTTCCTGCTGTCCATACCTGAATCGATGCACACCCAGGTATTTTTGTATGGACTGGGCTGTTATCTTGAGGCTCTTCTTGCCATCGTCTTTTGTAACCTCTCTGGCTACCTTTCGGCAGACGGAAGCAAATTCGCGCTCCAGGTTCCGCACACCCGCCTCCCGGGTATAACGACGGATGATAGTCTGAATAGCGTTCGTGGTGAACCGGATGTTCTCTTCAGTTAATCCGTTCGCTTCAGTCTGTTTGGGAACCAGAAATCCCTTGGCTATATGCAATTTGTCATACTCTGTGTATCCGGATAAGCGAATAACCTCCATGCGATCCTGAAGGGGAAGTGGAATACCCTGCAAATTGTTGGCGGTGGTAATGAACAGTATATCCGAAAGATCATAATCCACATCCAGGTAGTGATCATTAAACGAAAAATTCTGTTCGGGATCGAGGACTTCGAGCAGGGCCGCTGAAGGATCACCTCGAAAATCGATGCTCATCTTATCGACTTCGTCCAGACAGAAAACAGGATTGTTAACCTTGGCCTTCTTAAGGGATTGAATGATCTTACCAGGCATTGCTCCAATATACGTACGGCGGTGCCCTCGTATCTCGGCCTCATCCCTTACACCACCCAAAGAAAGCCGGACAAGTACCCTCCCTGTAGCCCGCGCCACCGATTTGGCCAAAGAGGTCTTTCCCACTCCGGGCGGACCCACAAAACAGAGGATCGGGCCTCGTATCTTCTTTACCAGTTTTTGTACAGCCAGATACTCCAAGATCCGCTCTTTGGGTTTTTCCAGCCCATAGTGGTCTTCTTCCAGGATTGCTTCTGCCTTCTCAATATCGGTCTGAAGCTTGCTTCGCTGAAACCAGGGGAGGTTTATGAGCCAATCAATGTAATTTCGAACAACTGTCCCCTCTGCAGACATGGGAGCCATGAGTTTAAGCTTCTTGAACTCTTGTCTGACCTTTGCAGCGGCTTCCTTAGACATCCGCTTGCGTTTGATCCGGGTCTGGAGCTCGTCCAGCTCGCTCTTGTGATCGTCTTTGGCCCCCATCTCCTGCTGAATGGCACGCATCTGTTCGTTAAGATAGTAGTCCCTCTGGGTCTTTTCCATCTGCTTCTTTACCCGACCCTTGATCCTCTGCTCTGTCTGGTAAATGTCAATCTCGGCCTGCATGAGGCGGAAAAGGAGGGCCATGCGCTCCATGGGCGCCACAGCCTCAAGCAAATCCTGCTTGTCCTGGATCTTGAAATTGAAGTGGGCAGCTACAGTGTCAGCCAGTTGAGACACGTCAGTTATCGCCGATACGTTAGTTATCAGATCCTTTGAGATGTTCTTGTTGATCTTTGCATATTCTTCAAACATTCCAACAACCGTACGGTTGACAGCCTCGGTTTCCGTATCTGTTATTTCCGGCTCGATAATCGGTTCAACTTCGCCTAGAATGTATTTTTCTTTGTCTGTAAACCGGGTTATGTTAGCCCGCTTTTTGCCTTCGACCAGGGCCTTAACTGTTCCGTCCGGCAGCCTAAGCAATTGAAGCACTATCCCGATGGTCCCAATGCGAAATATGTCCTCTTCACCGGGCGAGTCAACTCCAGCATTCTTCTGGGTAGCCAGACAGATCCTCTTGTCCAAGTTCATGGCGTTAGACAAGGCATTAACAGACTTGGAACGCCCCACGAATAAGGGGACTACCATATGGGGAAAGACAACGACATCCCTCAGCGGAAGTAGCGGAAGCGAAAGCTTTTGTTCTAAATCATTCATAGGCTTCTTCAGTTTTGTTATATTAAACATTGTTAGGAATTGCGGGGGAAAATATCTATGGTCAAAAAACCCCGAACGCTATTGAGACGCAGCCACTTCCTTGGATTGTTCTAAGAGCAAAATCGGAGCCTCACTGCTAAGAATGACCTCCTCGTTGATCACGCATTCCTTGACAGCTTCCATGGAAGGAATCTCATACATAATGTCAAGCATGGCCGCTTCCATGATGGCCCTGAGACCTCGGGCCCCGGACTTACGTTCCACAGATTTCCTTGCAATAGCCTTTAAGGCGCTATCTGTAAAGCGCAGGGCTACGTTCTCAAATTCAAAGAGCTTCTGGAACTGCTTCACCAGGGCGTTCTTGGGCTCCGTCAGTATCCTGACAAGGGCAGCACCATTTAGCTCGCCCAGCGTCGCGATAACAGGAAGACGTCCTACAAACTCAGGAATCAGCCCGAATTTTAACAGGTCTTCAGGCCGAACCATCTGCAGTATTTCACCTATCTGTCGTTCTTTTTGGCTTTGGATATCAGCCCCAAAGCCCATGACCTTACCACCCAGCCGTTGCTGAATGATCTCCTCCAACCCATTAAAGGTCCCTCCGCATATAAACAGGATGTTAGCCGTATCAACCTTGACAAAATCTTGCTGCGGATGCTTTCTCCCTCCCTTGGGCGGCACACTGGCAGTAGTCCCCTCAATTATCTTAAGAAGTGCCTGCTGGACCCCCTCGCCCGAGACATCGCGAGTAATGGACGGATTGTCACCTTTCCGGGCAATCTTGTCAATTTCATCAATATAGACAATCCCTTTCGAAGCCCTTTCCACATCATAATCGGCATTCTGGAGGAGCGACAGGATGATATTCTCGACATCCTCGCCTACATACCCCGCTTCGGTCAGAGATGTAGCATCTGCAATGGTAAATGGGACATCTAGAAACTTGGCCAGCGTCTGAGCCAGAAGCGTCTTACCGGATCCGGTGGGGCCGATCAGCAGGGCGTTGCTCTTCTGCAGTTCCACGTCATCTGCGTCCACTGATGTCTCAAGACGTTTGTAATGGTTATGAACGGCTACTGCCAGGATTTTCTTGGCCTGTTCCTGCTCAATTACATACTCATCCAAAAACACCTTGATAGTGGCCGGCGTGGGAAATTCACCCTTTGTCTGCGTCCGAGCTTCCTTTTCGTACTCTTCCTCAATAATTTCAATGCACAGTTCAATACACTCGTCACAAATATAGACCGCAGGCCCTGCAATCAGTTTCTTGACCTCGTCCTGACTTTTGCCGCAAAACGAACACCGTAGACCGTTGACGCTAGCACTTTTTCGTTTGGTCATGTGTTCCTCCCGAGATCTGCTCTATTTTGCCCTCCAGGGCAACGGTTCCTTCTGCCTTTTCAACGATCAATTACAATATTATAAGACGCTATACTGAAAAGGCAATCGAAAAATTACTGCCTGCCGATTTCTGGACATTGATGCAAATACCGGACCAGCTAAATCGACACGCCCCTGATATTTGTTTGGGTTATAAAAAACTTGGTTCTTTTGGCCAAGTCAGAAACGATCCAGGTATGTCTGTAGCAACTTGGAATTGCCTAAAGTTTGAATCGAGCTAAGGTGACCTAAAGCCTGCCCTGGTGCTAACTCGTATGGCTGAGCCTTCCTTGCTTTTGTCAACATACAAGGCACTTAATTGCTGTTGGGTCCGAATCTGGATGAAATCGCAAAAAGTCAACAAACAGACGGCACAGAAAAAAGCTCCAGATGCAAGGCGCGTGAATATTGAGGA
The DNA here is from genome assembly GCA_030145395.1 of Desulfobacteria bacterium. Classification (GTDB taxonomy): domain Bacteria; phylum Desulfobacterota; class Desulfobacteria; order Desulfobacterales. The sequence goes on along the minus strand of JAQYVR010000211.1, from coordinate 3,158 downwards.
ATGAGGCGTACTTATCGTACGTCGCAATGACGAAAGATGAACCGCAACGCCGCAGATGGACTTTTTACGAAGCCGTCAATCTTTACTTCTTCTTCTTATCTTTGGCGGTCGGCTCAACTTCCCGTTCGGCAATGACATTATCCACAATGCCGTACTCTATGGCCTCCTCGCCGCTCATAAAGAAATCGCGGTCAGTATCCTTCTGTATTCTTTCAAAATCCTGATGCGTATGGAAGGCAAGGATCCCGTTTAAGGTCTCTCTCATCCGCAAGATTTCTTTCGCCTGAATGGCCACATCCGAGGCCTGGCCTTGAAACGCGCCCATGGGCTGATGAATGAGGATTCTGGCATTTGGAAGCGCATATCGTTTCCCCTCTGTTCCCGCTGCCAACAGCACGGCACCCATGCTGGCTGCCTGGCCCATGCACAAGGTACATATGTCTGGTTTTACGTAACGCAGGGTATCATAGACGGCCAAGCCTGCGCTCACCATACCACCCGGGGAATTAATATAGAAATTGATGTCCTTATCAGGATCGTCTGCTTCCAGGAAAAGTAACTGGGCAATTAGAAGATTGGCAATCTCATCGTTCATGGGTGTCCCGAGAAAAACAATCCTATCTTTCAACAGCCGAGAATATATGTCATAGGCCCGTTCCCCCCGACTGGTCTGCTCAATAACCATGGGAATAAGCGGCATCACTTGTCTCCTTCCTCAGTTTTATCTGGTTCTGTTTCAGGTTCTGATTCCAAAGTCTCGGCTGTTGGCTTCTCTGCTTCTGCCTGTTCAGCCTCCACGATTTCAATCTTGCTATCCTCGACGATCGATCTAATGGCCTGTTTCTCAAGGGTGCTCTGCTTGAAAACCTCATAGGCTTGCTTATAGTTGTTATGCAGTTGCTTCATCATGTCCACGGGTTGATTCATGGCCTCGGCCATCTCTTCGTAGGCCTTCTCCAGCATGTCATCTGTCAAAGTGATCTCCTCCTGCTCAACCACCTTCTGCAAAAGCAGATACTCCCGCACCCGCCTTTCTGCCCGTGGATGGTACTCTTTAGAAAGGCTCTCCTCCGTGCGACCCGTGTCCTCCAAGGACATCCCTCTTTGGGACAACTCTTCGTGCGCCTCCTTGACCAAACCGATTAACTCATTCTTGACTAAAACCTCTGGAAGCTCAAAATCCTGCTGCTCGATCAACATGTCTATGATATCGCGGCGGAGTTCCTGTTCGGACCGGACCTCGAATGTCCGTTCCAGTCGATTCTGGACGGTCTCCCTGAGCTCGTCTAATGTTTCATGTTCCCCTAAATCCTTTGCAAACTCATCATCAATCTCCGGTAAAACCTCTCTCTTGATCTCCTTCAGCGTGACTTTAAAGGTAACCTCTACGTCAGCCAAATCCTTATTGTAATAATCAGCCGGGAAATGCACGGAAAACTCCTTGCTCGCATTTGGATGCATGCCCACGAGTTGGTCATCAAAATCCTTTAATATCCGTCCCGATCCAACCTCAACACCAAAGTTTTCAGTTTTGCCCGCGGGCGCAAAGGACTCGCCGTCTTTGAACCCCTCGTAATCAATGAGTACGTGGTCACCCTGCTTGGCCGGGCGGTCTTCCTCGATGCCCTTAAGCTGGGCCTGGCCCAACTGGAGGAATTTAAGGTGTGCCTCGACCTGTTCATCCCCGACCTTGTGCACCTTCTTCTTCAGCTTTAAGCCCTTAAGGTTCAAATCCTCGATGGGAGGCCCCACCTCTATTGTAGCTGAATAATGATAAGGCTGATCCTTTTCGAGCTCTGGGGGGTCGATATCGGGTTCACCAAGTGGCACTAGCTGGGTCTCTTGGAGTGCCTCAACGTAGGAATTCTGGATCAACTGACCGGAAACTTCTGCATGAATATCCTTATTGAAACGCTTCTCCAAAAGGGCAAGCGGCACCTTTCCTTGACGAAACCCTTTGATCTTTATGTTCTTTTTAAGGGTCTTATACGACTTGTCGAGCTCCCGGGTCACATCGGCTTCAGGGATTTCCACGTTCAGCGTCTTCTTAATTGTGCTAATGTCTTCAACATCTACCTTCATAAAATTCCTTTCCAAAGCTTTTGAGTTGGTGCGAGAGGGGGGATTTGAACCCCCAATCCCTTAGCGGGAGCTGGATCCTAAGTCCAGTGCGTATGCCAAATTTCGCCACTCTCGCATAAGGGGTATTGATTTTCTAAGAAAGTGATATTAATTGTAAAGGATCACAAACAATGCTTTGTCTGTCTAAGACATTAAAATGTACCAAGCGCCGAGAAATATTGTCAAGCTGAAATCCTGTCAAGAGGAATAAAGCCATAATGCTGTCCTGGGTTTCGATAAGTTGTAGAAACTATGCCATGTCCGATCACTGGGGAGCAATCTCGCGCCTGGTCTGGCTTCTCCTGCTGGTATGGGTGTCGGTCCCCATCAGTGCATCCTCAGCTCAACCCATATCGCCCACCGAGGAGTTGTCAGTCAGAAAAGTCGTAGTGCTGGACCCTGGGCACGGAGGCCATGATCCGGGTGCTGTTGGGCCGTCCGGGCTGGCTGAAAAAGTTGTCGTGCTTTCAGTGGCCCAAGAAATAAGGGAGATCCTTTCACCGACATACGAAGTACACCTAACCCGCGATGACGACTACAGCGTTGATATCGAACGTCGGACCGAAGTGGCAAACCATTACCGTGCCAATATCTTTATCTCCATTCATGCAGGGGGAGCCTTTGGACACCAAGGCCGCGGCACGGTCATATTCTATCATCGTCGTCGCAACGCTGGTTCAGGTTCCACACCCTATCGACAATACGGGAACTCATGGGAAACAGGGGAAAAACCTATTCCCTGGGAGGACATTCAAGGCAAGCATACAGCCGAGAGTCAGCTCCTGGCAGAACTTGTACACAGGCATCTGACGGGAAAACTAAGTCCTGTGGACGCAGGAATTCGCGAGGCGCCTCTACTGGTCCTCGAGAGTGCTGACATGCCGGCCGTTTTGGTTGAGATTGCCCATTTGAGCCATCCTGCTGAAGAGGCCCAACTCAGGAAGCCCGAGGTCATATCCGCCGCTGCCCAAGCCATATCGGAAGCCATAAAGGAATACTTTAAAGATTGCCCCTAAGTCCCTTGGCTAAAACCTCGC
>JAQYVR010000152.1 GCA_030145395.1 Desulfobacteria bacterium | reverse complement strand
GCCTCACAGATGTATGACAAGGTTGAGGTCAACAAAATTATAGCGGACGTGCTCAAGAATGAACTACCCGGCAGACAGGCAAAGGATGACCCGGGAATCCGTTTGATGATCCTGGGAAGTGAAGATGATGACGTTAAATTCCTCAGCATGGTCGAAGATGTGGGCGCTTCTATTGTTGTTGATGACCACTGCACGGGTTCAAGGTATTTTTGGAACACAACGGAGCCGGGTGATAACCTTATGGATGTGATTTCAGACAGGTACCTCAAGAGACCTGCGTGCCCCATAAAGGATATGCCGCATCGGACCCGTATCCCACATATTCTGGGGTTGGCCCGGGAATGGGATGTCGCAGGAGCAATCATTATTCAGCAGAAGTTCTGTGATCCCCACGAGCTGGACAAGGTGGCTGTGAAGAAGGGTCTGGAAGATGCTGGTTTCCCCACCCTTTATCTGGAATTTGACGTGACCGTGCCTCTCGGGCCATTCAGGATAAGGGTCGAAGCATTCCTTGAGACACTGGCCGAGGAAGACCTGTTTTAAATGGGGCAGATATATCCTGCAGGCTTGTATGAATTGCTTTTATCCATCAGCCTTGTATGGAAGATAGATTATTTAACAGAATAAAAGTATCTTAGAATATCTTTAGAAATATTATGGAGGCCGAATATGGGAATATATAAGACTGAACCTCTGAAGTGCTGGGGTAAGGCCAAGGAATTAAGACTGAGTGTTTATGAGGGCATTCAAAAGGCAAGAGATGAAGGGACCATGATTGTTGCCGGCGGTACGGAGAGCGCCCTTGCCCTCCCGGCTGGTTTTGATATGGATTTTCTGGGTGGCGAGCCCTACGGCGCAAGCTGTGCGTTTGCTGGTATAAAGGATGACAGTTGGAACCGGGGACTGATGGAGAATGCAGAGGCGGCCAGTTATCCGAGGGATATGTGCGCCTACATGCGCCTGGGCATCGGGTCTTTGCTGGCGAACAAGTTTGTCTTTGGCGGGGAATATCCTGTTCCCACCTTTAATCTCCAGACGCACATCTGTGACACACATGGTAAATGGTACCAGATCATGAGTGACATCGAAGGTGTTCCCTATGAAGTGGTCGATTACATCCCCTATGATTGGGAGACGGAAAACGAGAGTGAAGAGAGCAAAACGCTTAAAAGAACATATATGAAGGACCAGATGCTGGAGATCATCGAATGGATGGAAGGTGTGACCGGCAAGAAATTTAATGACGAGAAATTCATCAATGCCGTGAACTGGGAATGCGAGTCTACTAACCTCTGGGCCCAGTGCTGTATGGTCAATCAGGCCATCCCGGCTGTCATGGATGAAAAGATGATGTATTCTCTCTACATTATTGCTGTATTGATGAGGCAGCAAAAAGCGGCGGTTGAATTTTACAAGGTGCTTTTGGATGAACTGAAGGACAGGGCCGACAGGGGCATTGCTGCATTTGAAAATGAGAAATTCAGGATGATCCACGACAGTCAGCCACCCTGGCACAGCCTTGGGATCTTCCGGTATCTTGAGAAATTCGGGGCTGTTTCAATCGGAGCACACTATTCCTTCAGCCTGTCAGGCGGTTGGGCATACGATGCTGAACAGGACAAATATCTGCCCGCAAAGCCGCCAAAAGAAGTGGGTGTTACGCTGTCCACCAGGGAGGAGGCATGTGAATGGTATGCTGAGTGGTACCTTGCTTATCATACCCTTTTGAGGTCTCTCAGGTACTCTGGTCGTGGAAAACACAAGAGGATTCAGGATATTATCGACAACTGGAAGATCGACGGCATGATGATTCACTTAAACCGCGGTTGTGAAGGCACTGCCGTTGGTCAGATGGAGCTCAGGAGATATCTGTCAGACAAAGACATCCCGGCCCTGACCTATGAGGGCAACCTGGCCGATGTGCGTGAGTTTGATCTTGAAAGGACAATCGACAAGATAGACACATTTATGGAAACAGTTGGGCTTGCAAAGCTGTAAAAGAAAAATAATAATCTTCAGTTGAGTTGAAAAGGATTGAGTCGGCAAACGGGGAAAACAGATTTATTCCTAACCGCTCAACCACTTAACGATAAAAGTATAAAGAAGGAGGATTTCCCATGATAACAGCAGGAGCAGACGTAGGATCAAAGACCGTTAAGGTCGTTATCCTCAAAGAGGGTGAGATTGCTGGAAAGGGAGTCGCAACAGCAGGGCTCGAGGTCGAAGGCGCCTGGAATGATGCCTGGGATGCGGCTTTGAAAGAAGCGGGTATTTCCCGAGACGATGTTGAAAAAACCATTGGAACCGGAGCCAGGCTCAAAGAGGTCAAAGGATTTGATGAAGAAATGAGCATGGTCACCGCGGATGCCAGGGCCATGCATGAGATCAACCCTGAGATAAGAACCATTCTCGACGTCGGCGCTGAAGAGGGAAGGGCCATCCGAGTGGACGAGAAGGGCAAGGTACCGGATTTCGCAGTGAATGAAAAATGTGCCGCAGGAGCGGGTGCTTTTATGGAGGCCATGTCAAGGGCCATGCAGGTAAACATCGAAGAGTTCAACGAGATGGCCCTTAAGTCTACGGAAAACCTGCCCATTAATGCACAGTGCGCCGTGTTTGCCGAATCAGAGGTGGTGTCCCTGGTCCACGAAGAAACCCCAAGGCCTGATATCTGCAAGGCGGTCTGCGACGGTGTGTCGGACCGGCTGGCATCCATGGCAAGACGCGTTGTGGTAGAACCCAAGGTGGCCTTTATCGGCGGAGCTGCCCAGGGCGTGGGGCTTCGAAGGGCGCTCAAAGAGGCGCTGGAACTGGATGAGGTGTTTTACCCTGATGATATCGTATTTGTAGCGGCCTATGGAGCAGCTCTTAAAGCAACGGACTAAGAAATAAAAAAGGCTTATTGGAGGGATATAAAAATGGCTGAAGAAGAAAAAAAAGAATTCTGGCGTTGGACTGAGAC
>JAQYVR010000130.1 GCA_030145395.1 Desulfobacteria bacterium | reverse complement strand
TGGGGAATTAGGCGAAGGTTAAGGGCGAGTTGAACTGCTCAGGCCGAGAATCGTTGAGGCCCTTAGGCGTAGTGTCATAGAAATAAGATTATAGATCAACAAGAAAGGCACCGTGCATTTGATCCTTGCGCGGTGCCTTTTCTTTGGCGAAGATAGTGCGGATGTCATATCCATCATTTCTTCCTTCTCTGATGTCTGGTGCGAGCCAACAACTTCCTGTGTTTGTGCTTTCGCATCTTCTTCTTGCGTTTTTTGATAACGCTTCCCACTGCATCACCTCCAATCCATAAGTATTTGCACCATATCTAATACATTACAGGGGCCATGTCTACACTTTTTCCTGTTTTCTATTATCCAATGCCTATAACCGCCATGTGCACTGCTCATCGACAAGATGCTTGGCCAACAAACGCGGCGACCTGTTATCCCTGGATGGACAGTGATGAACCTTGTGGCGCCGGAGCAGAAAAAGATGGGTAGCCATGGATGTGAGAGTGTGTTAAAGCATGATCATAATAGTCTGCCTTTAAGATCTGCAGAGACGCAATATGAAAGGACTTCAACATTTCGAAAAGGATGAATTGAGTGTGGTTAATGAGGCCGTGGCCATTGGCGAGGAGATGACCAGCAATGTCTATAAGATGTCTCCATCGGAATGGGGTCGCCAGCGTTATGATATAAAGACATTGGCAGACCTGACTCCTGACGAGATCATCGATGGGCCTTTTGCCCAGATCATAAGGTATGTTGGGCGCAAGTCAGAAACATCGCTCAGTTCCTCAGAGTACGATTTCTACAAGATATGTCTTCAGGACCACACAATACTCTATGCCCTTGAGAAGACCCATGAATTGCAGTTGTCGGCGTTTGTGCTATATGTTGTGACCCACGAATTAATCCACGTCATAAGGTTCACAAAGTTTCTTCAGGCCTTTGACGCGTCGGCAAAAGAGAAGATCATTGAAGAGGCCCGGGTTCACGAGAAGACACAAGCCATTTTGAGACCGGCAAAAATATCGGGCATGGGCGCTGTATTCGATTTCTATAGGGCCTGGCAAGGACCGCTGGATGATTTAAGGGATGTGAGCCGAGACAATCATTCTTCTTCATAATGATTTTGCTGCTTGACAAACGGCCTTAAATTATTATGTTATTGTGCGATGGTAGCTTGTAGTTGAGGGGAGTAACGAGATGCCCATTTACGAATATGAATGCAAAAAGTGCGGCGGGATCAAAGAAGCCTGGCAGAAATTCTCCGATAAACCATTGAAGACCTGTGAGCTCTGTTCCGGCAAACTGCACAAATGCATTTCTCAAACCACCTTCCATCTCAAGGGGACGGGTTGGTATGTTACCGATTATGCTGACAAATCGAGTGGTTCGTCCCCCAAAAGCAAGACCAAGAAAACCGATACTCCACCCGAATCTTCCAAAAAGCCTGAATCAAAGAAACAGGAGTGAGCCAAGCCCTATTGTTCGGCCTGGTCTTGAACAATATACGGAGAGGAATTGGCCCTTTGACGATGTTGGCTGTTCTTAGGTGCCTGGATTGGTCAGTGCATGATTCACCAATCAGAAAATTTCCCCTGTCCCCTTTACAAATTTAAGTCCATGATTATAATTCGAAATATGTTTTTTAAGACTTACGACCTCATGCCTGAAATTCTTTGAATCTCTGATACTACATTGACGCAGGAATGTGACGAAAGGGGGTGACAACGAGGCTCTCGTTGTTGGAGAGCTACCGTGGCCCGAACCGAGCCGGGGAGATAGTTGACATACGAAAAATTCTTAGGAAGAAGGAGATTTAGCGCTATGAAGATTACACCTTTACAGGACCGAATTATCGTGAAACGTCTTGAAGGGGAAGACACGACCAAAGGGGGCATAATAATTCCCGATTCAGCCCAAGAAAAACCCGCTGAAGGTTTGGTCGTTGCCGTTGGCAAAGGAAAAGTGCTGGAAAATGGTAAACAGATACCTTTGGACGTCAAGAAGAACGATCGGATACTCTTTGGCAAATATTCCGGTACCGAAGTAAAGATCGAGGGTGAAGAATATCTTATCATGCGGGAAGACGATGTGCTGGGAGTTATTCAGAAGTAGTTAGATGAGACTCTTCCTGATGTTGTTTAGCCGATCGGAGTGTGTCGGACTTAGGAGGAATAAAAAATCTTAAGGAGGAAGTATCAAGATGGCTGCAAAAGAGATAAAGTATGGGATGAGGGCTAGGGAAGCCGTTCTGAAAGGTATTAACACCTTGTCGAACGCAGTGAAGGTGACCCTGGGCCCACGGGGCAGGAATGTGATTTTGGAAAAATCATGGGGTGCTCCTACCGTTACAAAGGATGGCGTTACAGTAGCCAAGGAGATCGAGCTGGAGGACAAGTTTGAGAACATGGGGGCTCAGATGGTTAAAGAGGTCGCCAGTAAGACCAGTGATGTCGCCGGCGACGGGACCACCACTGCTACCATTCTTGCCCAGTCTATTTACAACGAGGGCCAGAAGCTGGTAGCGGCAGGCAATGATCCCATGGATATCAAGCGAGGGATTGATAAGGCCGTGGAAGTGGTCGTATCAGAACTGGCAAAGATGAGCAAGCCGACCAAGGACCAGAGAGAAATTGCCCAGGTGGGCTCCATTTCGGCCAACAATGATGAAACCATCGGAAATATTATTGCAGAAGCTATGAACAAGGTTGGCAAAGAGGGTGTCATCACCGTGGAAGAGGCAAAGAGCATGGAGACCACTCTCGAAGTCGTGGAGGGAATGCAGTTCGACCGTGGCTATCTCTCTCCGTATTTCGTTACAGACCCTGAGAAGATGGTGGTCGCGCTGCAGGATCCTTTCATCTTGATTCATGAAAAGAAGATCAGCGTCATGAAAGATCTGCTTCCCATACTCGAGCAAGTTGCCAAGATGGGAAAGCCTTTTGTGATCCTTGCCGAGGACTTGGAAGGAGAAGCTTTGGCCACACTTGTTGTGAATAAGCTGCGGGGAACACTGCAGTGCGCGGCTGTCAAGGCTCCTGGTTTTGGGGACCGGAGAAAGGCGATGTTGGAAGATATTGCCATCCTCACCGGTGGCCAGGTGATTTCCGAAGATCTCGGTATCAAGCTGGAGAACATTACAGTTTCTGATCTCGGAAGGGCCAAGCGGATGACCATTGACAAGGATAATACCACCATCGTGGATGGTGCCGGGACCCGCACCGGCCTGGAAGGCCGCGTGCGCCAGATCAGGGCACAGGTCGACGAGACGACGTCTGACTATGACCGGGAGAAGCTCCAGGAGCGCTTAGCCAAGCTGATTGGCGGTGTGGCTGTGATCAATGTTGGCGCGGCAACTGAGCCGGAAATGAAGGAAAAGAAGGCACGCGTTGAGGACGCTCTGAACGCTACCCGCGCTGCGGTGGAGGAAGGGATTGTCCCCGGCGGGGGCGTAGCCCTTGTTCGGACGATTGAATCACTCGACAAGATAAAGATCAAGGCATCCCAGAAGATCGGTGCCAGGATTATTCAGCGGTCTATGGAAGAACCGTTACGCCAGATCGCTGAGAATGCCGGCCACGAAGGCTCTGTGGTTGTGAATGAAGTGAAGAACGGAAAGGGTTCCTTTGGGTTCAATGCGGATAAGGAGAAATACGAGGACCTCATGGCAGCGGGCGTGATCGATCCCACCAAGGTGGTTCGTTACGCCATTCAGAACGCAGCCAGTGTGGCCGGCCTGATGCTGACCACCGAGGCCATGATAGCTGAAAAGCCTGAAGAGAAGAAAGACATGCCTGCTATGCCTCCAGGCGGCGGTATGGGCGGTATGGGCGGTATGGGCGGCGGCGGCATGTACTAAGTCAGCCGTTATCCCCAAGGGAAAACTACCCCAAAAGGCCCTCTTGCATTGGCATGAGGGCCTTTTTTACGTCCTGTGTCGCGGGGATTTTCTTGACAAACAGGGGGGTTATGATATTTGCAACCCTGACCTCTGTTGAGTGTTGGAGACTTAAATGGACTATAAAAAGACCTTAAACCTGCCAAAGACTGCCTTTCCCATGAAGGCTAAGCTGTCTCAACGTGAACCCGAAGTTCTTAAGAACTGGGAGGCGATGGGACTCTATGAACAGATCAGGGAATTGTCTCTGGGTAGGCCTATGTTCGTTCTGCATGATGGGCCCCCTTATGCAAATGGACACATCCATATTGGTACGGCCCTGAATAAGATCTTGAAAGACATAGTGATCCGTTCCCGCCAGATGAACGGATTTGACGCGCCATACGTGCCGGGTTGGGACTGTCACGGTCTTCCCATAGAACACCAGGTGGACAAGGAGCTTGGCAGCCAGAAAAAGGGGTTGAGCCAGGTCGAAATCCGAAGGCACTGCCGAGCCTATGCCGAGCAATACATCGAGATCCAGAAAGAAGAGTTCAAAAGACTCGGGGTGATGGGCGAGTGGGACAACCCTTATCTAACCATGAAAGACTCTTATGTGGCTGCGATCGTCAGAGAGTGTGGCAAATTTGCTTTGGACGGAAGCCTGTATAAGAGTAAAAAGCCTATCTACTGGTGTAGCACCTGCAAAACCGCTCTGGCAGAAGCAGAGGTGGAATACCATACGCGCACGTCTCCTTCCATCTATGTAAAGTTTCCTTTGGTCTCCGACATCAGCGACATTTATCCTGCTGTGGCTGGCAAGAAAGTCTATCTGGTCATCTGGACGACGACCCCGTGGACCATCCCAGCCAACCTGGCCGTGGCTCTACATCCAGATTTTGAATATACGGCTGTGGACGTAGGCGACGACCAGGTCTATGTGCTGGCCAGTACCCTTGTGGAAAGTAGCATGGAGGCCCTTGGGATTGCTGATTACGAGGTATTGGGGGAAGTCGACCCAAAGAAGCTGGAGGGCAAAGATTGCCGTCACCCCATTTACGATCGCCAGTCCCAGATCATTCTTGCCAATCACGTGACCTTGGACGTGGGGACAGGATGTGTGCATACCGCTCCGGGTCATGGGCAAGAAGACTACCAAGTCGGTCTGGCTTATGATTTGGAGATTTACTCGCCGGTCAACGATGACGGCCGATTTGTTGATATCGATTTCTTTGCAGATATGTTTGTCTTTGATGCGAACAAGCCAGTTATTGCCAAACTTGAAGAACTCGGGGCACTCATTGGCAAAGGGAGCATAGAACACACCTATCCACACTGCTGGCGATGCAAGGAGCCCGTGATCTTCCGGGCCACCGAGCAGTGGTTTATCTCCATGGAAAAGGTGGGACTAAGGCAAAAGGCCCTGAGCTGCATCGACCAGGTTACCTGGATTCCGGCCTGGGGACGGGACCGAATCTATGGCATGATTGAAAACCGCCCTGATTGGTGCGTTTCGCGTCAGCGGTCATGGGGCGTGCCCATAGTAGCCTTTTACTGCACGGGGTGCGGCACACTGCTCATTACTAAGGAAATCATCGATCATGTGGCCGGCCTTTTTGAGCGCCACGGCGCGGATATCTGGTTTGAAGCCGACAATTCCGTATTACTGCCAGATGAAACAAGGTGCTCTGAGTGCAACGGCAACACATTTGAAAAGGAAAAAGACATATTGGATGTGTGGTTTGATTCCGGCGTGAGCCACTCGGCTGTACTTGAAGGCAGGGATTATCTCACCTGGCCTGCCGACATGTACTTGGAAGGGAGCGATCAGCATAGGGGATGGTTTCACTCCGCCCTTCTCACCGCAGTCGGCACCCGCGGCAAAGCCCCTTATAAAAGTGTGCTGACCCACGGTTTCGTGGTTGATGGCAAGGGCGAAAAGATGTCCAAGTCCAAGGGGAATGTGATTGCGCCGAGTGAAATCATTGATCAATATGGTGGTGAGATCCTGCGATTGTGGGTTGCAGCTTCGGATTACCAGGACGACGTGCGAATCTCGGAAAAGATTCTCAGGCAGCTCACAGACGCCTACCGCAGAATTCGCAATACAAGCCGGTTCATGCTTGGAAACCTGAGCGATTTTAATCCTGGAGTAGACGACGTGCCATACGAAGAGATGTTGGAGATTGATCGCTTTGCTCTTCACCGTCTTCAGGGGTTGATCAAAAAGGCCAGGGCCGCCTATGACTCCTATGAGTTTCATGCGGTTTATCACAACCTGTATAACTTCTGCACGATGGACCTTGGCGCCTTTTATCTAGACGTTCTCAAAGACAGGCTCTACACCTCGCCCGCAAAGTCAACTGCCAGACGCTCGGCCCAGACTGCGCTTAACACTATAATAGATGCCCTGGTGCGCCTTATGGCCCCCATCCTGGTCTTTACGGCTGAGGAGTTATGGGTTCACATGCCCGGCGCCGATGCCAGACCGTCAAGTGGGCATCTGACTCAACTCCCTGAAGTGGCAGAGAACTTGTTGGATGATGAATTGGCTGGAAGATGGGAATCAATCCTGCTCATCAGGGGAGAGGTGAGTAAGGCCCTTGAAGAGGCACGGACTCAGAAGATCATTGGTCACGCCCTGGATGCGGCAGTGACCCTATCCATGCCAGAGACATTGAGCGCAGTTGTCAAGCCCGATGCAGACGAATTGCGGTCAGTCTTCATCGTTTCCAAAGTAAGCATTTCAGCCGAAGACAGTCTTGCCGGCGGGCATGAGAGCACCAAGATTCCGGGTCTTGCTATTCGCATCGATCCTGCGCCCGGCGAAAAATGCGAGCGGTGTTGGATACACGAACCATCCGTTGGAGCTGACGAGCTTCACAAGACCATTTGCACCCGGTGCCTGAAGGTGCTTGAGGCTATTGAGGGCGTTACGTAGCCACCGAGCAAGTGACTGAGAATATGAATTCTTTCTAAACTGGAGGCTGAAGCACGAAATTCGAAGCACGAAATCCGAAACAAATACAAATGACCAAAATACAAAACTCAAAACAATGAAAGGACGAAATTGAGAGCTGGGGGTTATGAATAACGTTTTGGACATTTGATATTTGAATTTTGAATTTGTTTCGTGTTTCGTGTTTCGATATTCGGATTTCGGATTTACGCTCTTGATATTCCAATTGAATAAGTTAAGCCTTAGCCCTAAGGAAAAAGGATAGCTTGAGAAGAAAATATACGGTCTTCCTCCTGATCGGTGCCGGCATAGTCCTGATTGATCAGGTAACCAAGGGTCTTATCACGCAGAGGTTTTTGCTGTATGAAAGCCTGGAGATCATTCCGGGCTTCTTTAATCTGACCTATATTCGAAATACGGGTGGTGCTTTCGGGATGCTTGCCGGGGAGGCATCCCGGTTACGAACCGGTTTGTTTCTTGCAGTTTCCTGCGTGGCCCTGGTGATCATTTGCTACCTCTATATGAGAATTCCTCGGGGCAAACCATGGCTGGACGCCGGCCTTGCCCTGACCTTCGGAGGGGCGGTTGGGAATCTTATTGATCGCCTCCGTTTCGGAGAAGTTGTCGATTTTCTCGATTTTTACATTGGGACTTTACACTGGCCCGCCTTCAATGTAGCTGACAGTTCCATCTCCATAGGCTTTGGTATATTCTGTTTCTACCTCCTGTTTAAGAAAATATGAGCGTAACTACTCAGGTTCAAGGTTCCAGTTCAGCCGTCGTAGCCATAGGCTACTATGGCGAAGTCGGCGGTTCACAGTTCAACGGTTGGTTGGGTTAACCCCTGAACCATTGAACCTCGTTCTGGTGAACCGTGAACAGGAGCAGTTACAAAAGCGCAAATTGGCCAACCGTGAACCTATCAACCTGAGAAGTTAGAAATCATGTATCCCGTTCTGTTTCGTATAGGCCCATTTACACTACATACCTATGGTATCTTCGTTGCTATGGCCTTCCTGTCAGCCATTGCCCTGGCCCTCCGGGAGGCCCGAAGAGTAGGCGAAGATTCCAACAAGATCCTGGACCTTTGTTTCTATGGACTCGTGGCAGCCATCGTCGGCTCGCGGATATTATATGTCCTGGTCAACTGGTCTGTATTCAGGCACGATCCTTTGGAAATTCTGCGCATATGGCATGGCGGGCTGGTCTTTTATGGAGGTTTTGTTGGCGCCGTGGTAACTGCGGTCTGGTATATAAAGAGACACGGTCTACCTTTCCTAAAGACTCTTGATATTATGGGACCTTCCATCGCGTTCGGACAGTTTGTGGGTCGAATCGGCTGTTTTTTTGCCGGATGCTGCTATGGGAAAGCTTGCGATCTGCCGTGGGCTGTTACCTTCACCCATCCCGAGTCTTTGGCACCCAAGGGGGTGCCACTTCATCCTGCACAGATTTATTCGTCTCTTAACGGCCTCCTCATCTTTTTGGTGCTTGTTGGGCTCAAGCGCATCAAGGGGTTTGAAGGCCAGATATTTTGGACCTATGTGCTCCTCTATGGTATCACGCGCTTTGCCTTGGAATACCTCCGCGAGGATGATCGTGGCACGGTCATTCAGGGGATGTTTTCTACTTCTCAACTCTTTGGCCTGATCATGGTGGGTATCGCCATAGCCATCATGATCATTTTGAGGCGGCGAAGTGTCTGAACTTAGTTACAAGGCCCTGCCTGAACTCTTGGCCGAAATCAAAGCCGATACTACTTGTCCGGTTTATCTTTTGTACGGGGATGAATTCCTTCACAGGTCAGCCTTCAAGTCTGTCCTAAATGCCCTTATTCAACCAGACCATCAAGACCTGAACTATGAGGCAATAGATGGTGCGGGCGAAAACGTCTACGAGATTATTCAGCACCTGAATACATTTCCGCTTATTCCCTCTGCCAAGGTGGTTGCCGTCCATGGCACAAAAATATTCTATTCGGCTGTAGTTATAGATGACCTCCTTGGTAGGTCAAAAGAGGCCTTCGAAAAGGAAGACCTCGAAGAAGCTGCACGCTATCTCCTCTACACGTTTAGTATGGCTGGTATATCGCTTGACGACGTTCGGGAGGGGGGCTGGAAAGGGGTATCTGACAAGAAGCTTAGGGAACGTTTTGAACAAGAGGACAATAGCGGATGGTTAGGTCAGGTCATTGCGCATTGCTTACAGGAAAAGATGGTAGTTCCGGTTCATCAGGATGATGCTGATGTGTTGAACGATGCTATCATAGCTGGATATCCGGAGACAAATTACTTGGTGCTTACCACCGACCTGGTGGATAAGAGACGCAGGCTCTACAAAACTATCAAGAAAATCGGCGTAGTGGTTGATTGTTCGGTGCCCAAAGGTGACAGGAAAGCCGATAAGGACCGGCAGCAGGCAGCCTTGAAGACCCATATGAAGAAGATCTTGAAAAAAGTTGGAAAAAGAATGGCTCCTGGTGGGTTTGAGTCACTGTATGAAAAGATCGGTCCGGACATGCGCAGCTTCGACAGCGAGCTGGAGAAGGTGGTCACCTTTGTGGGGGACCGGGATGAAATCTTGCCCACCGACGTCGAGACAATCTCAAAGAGAACCAGACAGGATCCAATCTATGAGATGAGCAACGCCGTTGCTGAAAGGGACACGCACAAGGCCCTGTTCTTTCTGGATAGCCTTCTAAGGAACAGTGTTCATCAGCTACAGGTCCTTGCAGTTGTCACCAACCAGATACGGAAGCTTATCCTGGCCAAAGATTTCATCCACAGCGAGTATGGCAACGGTTGGAGGAAGGATTTGAGCTATAAGGCGTTCCAAAAGATGATTTTGCCAGAGCTTGAGAAGCGTGAGCCAGATTTCCTCACCGGCAAGGCACATCCCTACGTCGTTTACATGACACTCAAACAATCACACAACTATACCCCTGAAGAACTCATGGGGGCGATGGAGTTCCTCCTTGACACTGACATTCGTTTGAAGAGCTCCGGCCAGAATCCTAAGATGGTCCTGGAACATGCCGTTCTTGGCATCTGCAGGCCTGAGGCTACAGGATCCTCAGGCAGGTCGTGAGTCCGAGAAAAGAATGAAAGAAGTACTTAGCTTTTTGAGAGGACAATGACAATCCGACGGGTTCTCATATTTGCTCCTACGCTGGTCATACTCTTCCTGCTCCAGTCCTATCTCTGGGTACCCACATACGAAGACCAGACACGCGGCAATCCGAATCGCCTCAAGGAATACATAACGGCTTCCATCGGCGATGCAGCCATTCTTAACCCTATCCTGTCAGCAGACTCAGCCAGCAGCGACATCAACACTGTGGTGTTCGAGGGCCTCATCGACCGGGATGAAGAGCTACGTTTCAGAGGACGCCTGGCTACCTCCTGGGAGATCTATGAAGAGGCCTTTTTTTACGTCAACGAGGCTGCGAATATCTCTGGTCTTGGGATTGCCGGGGCAGAGGAAGTGTTAGTTCTTCTCCAGAAGGCCAAGACACAGGATTATCCAACCAACCCTGAACTTCAGGCATCCTTGAGCAATATCCAAGAGATTTCCATCGTTCCGGCCAAAGAGTTCTCCGTGATCCGGCATGAACAGAAGAAAGAGGACGACACGGGGCCGGCAGAGGTGAAGATCCGAGTTTCAGCTCCGGCCAGGGTCAAGCTGTGCCTCGGTAGAGTGGATCAGGATCTTTTTCAAAACCTCTCACGCATTCTCGGTAACGAGTACTTCAGTAGCTTCAATGGACAGAGTTTTATCACCGTGGATGATGAGCAATGGCGATCCAAACGGGCTGCTTATGCTCAGGAAATCCTGCCGGCCATTGAACACAATCCTATCGTCGTGTTTAGTCTTCGTCCCAATGTCAAGTTTCATGATGGCCACACATTCGATGCAAATGATGTGAAGTTCACGTACGAGGCTATTATGAATCCCAAGAATCTGTCCCCCCGCGTACCAGACTATGAGCCGGTCAAACGTGTTGAGGTGGTTGATCCCCTGGCCGTGCGCATTATCTACAAACGCCTTTATTCTCCTGCCCTCGGGACTTGGGGAATGGGGATATTGCCGGAACATCTTCTGAATGATGATGCCCTAAGAATGGAGGCTGCACGATTAGGGAAGGACCCGGACAAGTTTTCCATGCGGCAGAGCAGCTTCAATCGTCATCCTGTCGGCTGTGGTCCCTTTGTCTTTCAGGAGTGGAAATCGGATCAATACATTATCCTGGATTCTTTTGACGATTATTGGGAAGGGCCGCCGAACTATAAGCGATATGTTTATCGGATTGTTCCCGATCTTCTCACTCAGGAGATGGAGTTCTATGCCGGCACCGTGGACAGCTACAACGTCCAACCCCATCAGGTTGATCGTCTCAAGGACGATCCTAAATACCAGAGCTTTTCAGGCCCCTCTTTCGGGTATACATACATCGGCTACAACATGCGGCGCGAACCCTTCAGGGATCCCCGTGTCCGTCAAGCCCTGGGTATGGCGATTGATGTGGGCAAGATAATAGACTACTTACTTCATGGTCAGGGCGAGCGCATCACGGGCCCTTTTGTCAAGCAGACAGACTATTATGATCAAGCCGTACAGCCGGTTCCCTATGATCCACAGAAGGCTCTGCAGCTGTTGGGCGAAGCAGGTTGGAAGCGAAACAAAGAGGGATGGCTTGAGAAGGATGGCCGGAGGTTGCAGTTTACGCTTATCACCAACAGCGGCAATGATCTCCGGAAGGCTGTCCTTGCCATTGCCCAAGATGCTTGGAAGCAGATCGGAGTCGATGTACGGACCGATCTCTTAGAGTGGTCAGTCTTCATTCAGGAGAGGGTGGACAAGGCTGATTTCGACGCTCTCATTTTAGGCTGGAGTATGGGAATAGAGCCCGACCTTTATCAGATATGGCATTCAAGTCAGACCAACCCTCATCAGCTCAATTTCGTTGCCTTTAACAGTAGCGAGGCCGATGATTTGATAATAAAGATCAGGCAAGAATATGACCATGAACGTCAAGTGGCCTACTGTCACCGACTCCACGAAATCATTGCCCGCGAGCAGCCGTATACCTTCCTTTACGTGACCAAATGGACAGCGGTTCTGGACAAGCGGATAATGATCCAGGAGACCGATAGCCAGGGAAGAGTGGTGTACAAAAAGATCCAACCCACCAAAACAGGGAACTATAGTTTTTACTTCAACAAGTGGATAAAGCTGCCAGAGGTGCCAAGCTTCGCACTGGACGGATAATGACCATAACGTGTATTAAATACTAGACATGATACCAGCCGGGTAATGATGCCTTTTTCTGGAGTGACTGACGGCAGGGCGCCGTGTTTTTGTGACTTATGTGTGGGGGAGACCGCAGCTCCCGCTTACGGGAGAATGCGGAGGGGGCAAGGAATGCCCCCACAGGTAAGTCACTTAAAACACCAGCCCGTGAGGCTTGGAACGAAAGTAAAGGCGTCATTATCCCGAGAGAATATCTTACGTAAAGTTCTCATTAGTAAGTTGAGTCGTTTGAAAGTCGATTCGTTGAGTGGTTATGCGTTTTGTCCACTCAACAACTCGACCATCACGTAAAAGGGAAGACACCGTGTTATCATTCATCGGTCGCAGCGTCATCCAGAAAACCATTAC
Organism: Desulfobacteria bacterium; assembly: GCA_030145395.1. Lineage (GTDB taxonomy): Bacteria > Desulfobacterota > Desulfobacteria > Desulfobacterales. The sequence continues at coordinate 4,486 of JAQYVR010000130.1, read as the reverse complement.
CCTGTTTTTTGTCTCGATCGTATCTTTCTTGATCATCCACCTGGCCCCTGGGGAGCCCAGCCAGGTAGATCCCCTCAATCCTAAATTTACTCCCGAGATGGTCGAACGATTTCGCAAGGAATTTCATTTGGACGAACCCCTTCATATCCAATACACATACTTTTATCGTGATCTTCTTACAGGCAAGACTGTCTCATGGAAAGACAACCAATCTGTTCTTGGAAAAATCTGGGAACGATTCCTCAACAGCCTTCCTCTGTTCATTGTTGGGACCATCATTACGTGGACGCTTTCTTTCCCCGTTGGCATCCGCTCGGCCATTTTCAGAGGCGGGTTGTACGATCGCAACGCTACGTTTTTCTCTTATCTCTTGATCTCCATTCCCGGTTTCTTCTTCGCTTACATTCTGATCATCTTTGTGGTGACCCAATTCCATGTGCCGGTGATCGGGCTGAAAACTTTCGGCATAGGAGACGCTGCCTGGCCCCGTCTTTTCATGGACAGGGTCTGGCATCTGCTGCTGCCTTCTATTCTGGGAGCCACCGGGGGCATTGCCATCCTGTCAAGATATGTTCGCAGTCAGATGCTGGAGGTGGAAGGGCAGGACTATGTGCGGACAGCCAGGGCCAAAGGAGTCCCTGAAGAGCAGGTTCATTACAAACATGCCCTAAGGAATGCGCTGTTGCCTTTTGTCACCATGTTTGGCCTTATCCTGCCAGGTTTGATTGGGGGCTCTGTCATCATTGAATCTATTTTTTCCTGGCCCGGGATGGGAAGAATGGCATTTGAAGCCATCCTGGCACGAGATTATCCGGTTATCCTGACAGTGAACTTCATTTCTGCTGTTCTCGTGCTGGCCGGCACGTTTGTTTCTGATTTACTCTACCTGGTGGTTGATCCGAGGATTCGGCTATGATGAGAGATGCTGCTGATACCGTAACTCCAGGTTTCCAGGTGGATGATCCCGTAGCCCTACAGCAGGGCTTTGGGCAGCTCCTCAAACAAAACCGGCTGGCCATGATCGGCCTTGCCGTTTTTGTCGTGTTCTTCTGTATTGCCCTCTTGGGACTTGGATTGACCAGTGGGAGGAATCCCACCTTCGACCCTTCCGTGGTTAGGCTTCAGGAGAAGTTGCGACCGCCCCTTTCCAAACCGAATCTTGAGACCTTGAGTACTGAAGATGTGCCCAGGCTGGGGGTGTACCTATTTGGCACCGATGACTTGGGGCGAGATGTTTTTGCCAGGATGTTACAGGGAGCCTGGGTGTCTCTAACGGTTGGATTTGTGGCTGTAGGGATCTCGGTCTTTATCGGCATATTCATGGGTGGCATAGCAGGCTATTTTGGACAACGCCATACTTTCATAGATACCCTAATCATGCGTTTTGTAGATATAATGCTGTGCTTCCCTAGCTTCTTCCTCATACTCACCGTAGTGGCTCTTCTGCCAGCCAGCATGTACAACATCATGATTATCATTGGGCTGACGAGTTGGATGGGTACGACACGCTTTGTTCGGGCTGAGTTTCTCTCTTTGCGGGAACAGGATTTTGTAACGGCTGCGCGGGCTCTGGGTGTCAGTAATTTCCGGATTATTTTTCGCCACATGATCCCCAACGCCATAGCCCCTGTGCTGGTATCTGCGACGATTGGTATTGCATCGGCCATTCTAACAGAAGCTGGATTGAGCTTCTTGGGATTTGGAGTCCCTCCACCCCATGCCACCTGGGGTGGGATCCTTTCCGACGGGAAGCGCTTTATCTTCGATGCGCCCTGGCTGACCTTTGCGCCGGGGTTTGCCATTTTGATCGTGGTCCTTTCCTTTAACCTGTTCGGTGAGGGGTTGCGGGATATACTGAATCCCAAGCTGAGGGAAAGACAGGGGTAAAGAAAGTGCGTTAGGGTGCCTTGTACGTTGACAAAAGCAGCGACAATGAGTTGAACATAGAGCGGTAGAGTCAAAAGAAAAGACGTGATTTGTTTTTGGAGTTTCTATCTTGACGAACTGTCATGGATAATGGAAAAGACATTCTGCTCTCCGTCCAGGACCTAAAGGTTTATTTCCACCTGAACCAAAGACTCGCCCAGGCCGTGGATGGGGTAAGTTATGAGGTCCGCAAGGGAGAGACGGTCTGTCTTGTGGGTGAATCAGGTTGTGGGAAGACGGTTTCAGCCCTGACCACGCTCGGCCTTATCCCTCAGCCGCCGGGCGAGATCGCGGGGGGCCAGGTTCTGTTCAAGGGCCAAAACCTTTTGGATCTGGGTGACGACGAAATGCAGAAGATTCGAGGGAACCACATAGCCATGGTCTTTCAGGAACCCATGACGTCGCTGAATCCCGTGTTCACCGTAGGGGATCAGGTCCAGGAAGCGATCATGGTCCACGAAAAGGTAAGCAAGACGGAGCTGCGTCAGAGGTCCGTGCAACTCCTGGAAGATGTGGGGCTCCCTGCGCCTGAAGAGAGACTTGCGGACTATCCTCATCAGCTCAGCGGCGGCCAGAGGCAGCGGGTCATGATTGCCATGGCACTGGCGTGCAACCCGGAGGTGGTGATCGCTGATGAACCGACCACGGCTCTGGACGTGACCATTCAGGCCCAGATTCTTAATCTGTTCGGAGAGCTTCAAAGAGAAAGAGACCTGTCACTCCTCTACATCACTCATGACCTGGGCGTGGTGGCGAACATAGCCGATCGCATATACATCATGTATGCAGGGATCATTGTGGAGCAGGGTAGTGCCCCTGAGATTTTCCATGATCCTCGTCACCCTTACACTCAGGGGCTTTTGGCATCACTCCCCAATCGCGCCAAACGGGGCGCGAGACTGCACAGCATTCCTGGAACAGTACCGGACCCTGCCTACAAACCGGGCGGATGCCCGTTTCACCCCAGATGTAATTTGGCTATCGAGACCTGTCAAAGCCGGTTTCCGGAAATGTGCGATTACGGCAATGGCCACCAGAGCCGATGCCCGGTGCTGTATGATGGCAACGGGTGAGGGTTATAATTTAGACATGGAACAGATGGAACAAGCAGGCAACATTGTCCTGAAAGTGGAGGGACTCAAAAAACACTTCCCCGTGCGCAGGGGTTTTTTTCAGAGGGTCATGGGATCGATCCAGGCTGTTGACGGTGTGGATTTTGATATTGAAGCCGGAAAGACTTTGGGCCTTGTGGGTGAGAGCGGGTGTGGCAAATCCACAGTCAGCCGTCTCATCCTTAAACTACTTGAACCTGATGAGGGAAAGGTCATTTTCCAGGGTCAGGATATCAGCGGCCTTTCCCAGAACCAGATGAAGCCCTTGCGAAAAGAGATGCAGATCATCTTTCAGGATCCATACGGATCCTTGAATCCCCGCATGACCATAGGTGAATCGATAGAAGAAGGGTTGAGGACTTTAGGTGTGAAAGGACAGGCTGAGAGAAAGGCCCGTGTTGAGAAGCTTCTGGAGATGGTAGGAATATCTGCAAGCGCGGCATATCGTTATCCACATGAATTCAGCGGTGGCCAGCGGCAGAGAATCGGCATCGCGCGCGCTCTCAGCGTGGACCCCTCCCTTATTGTCTGTGACGAACCGGTATCGGCGCTAGATGTTTCTATCCAGGCACAGATCATCAATCTCTTGAAAGATCTACAAACCCAACTTGGCCTGAGCTACCTCTTTATTGCTCACGACCTGCATGTTGTCGGGTACGTCAGCGACACAGTGGCTGTCATGTATCTGGGACACATCATGGAATATGCTCCTGCGGATGAGCTTTATGATAAGCCGCTTCATCCCTACACCCTGGCGTTGCTTTCAGCAGTGCCCGTACCTGAGCCGGACAAAAGATGTGAACTCAAGGCCCTTTCTGGGGACGTACCGAGCCCCTTGGACCCGCTTCCCGGGTGTAGATTTCAAGGGAGATGCCCACTTGTTGAAGAGCGGTGTCGTGAAGATGAAATCAAATTCTACCAGGCGGGTGAAAATCATAGGGTGCGGTGCTGGAAGGTTATTGCCGGATAGTTCTCTGACAGGAACCGGACAAGACTCTGTTGTGCCCACACTGACAGAACAGGTGGGTTTCAAGTTCAACGGGTAATTGGGTCGAGTTTGCGGGAAAACTGCAGAACCTTACCTGTCTGTTTCTTGGCCGGCGTCTTGAAAGATTTGTAATGTATTTTGGCAATCACTTCATCGAGAGAGGCGCTGCCGTCTTCAATAATCCCTAAAACTTGCCGAAACCCCCGATTCCAACTCTTAAACATATACATAGCAAACGCAAATCTGTTTATGAAAACGGCTATATGTCCTCCGTGCACAACGTTCTCATGGAGCAGAGGAGCAAAGTCAGATTCTCAGCGCTGCCTCGGTGCCGCTCCTTAAGGCTGATCCCAGATTTCCCGGGCAGACAGCATCGCCCACACCTACTCCGTGCTCAACCTTTCCTTCCAGGGCCGTCAAAAGAGTGTTTTCCGGCTCGGGGCAGATAGAGAAGACCACC
>JAQYVR010000067.1 GCA_030145395.1 Desulfobacteria bacterium | reverse complement strand
AGTCAACAAGCCAGGCTCCTGATGAACCAGAGAGTTCAGATGGGGAGGAGCAATCACAAAAGGAGATCAAGAAAACCGAAGCAGAGATGGAAGAGAAAGCCAAGCGCCTTGCTCATTTTAAGGCAGGCCTCAACGGCATTTTGAATGGCAAGAGTAAGGCTTTCAAGGACAAGCAAATAATGCAATCTTTGCCGGGCACTGTTAACCAACTTTTTGCAAAGGGGAAATTCGGGACAGCCAAACAGATAATCGCCAGACTGGGTGACGCGCTCATCAGTGAAGACTCAGCTGTGCGCGCTGCAGTATCAGAGCCCTTGGCGCGGAGTCTTGATGCGGTCCCACCTGAACTCAGAGTGCATACCACGAGAGAACTTCTGAGCAATTTGATAAATTGGATAGAGTTGGAAACGACTCCCAGCCCCGCCTACGAACGCAATTCTGTTCAGTTGGAGAATCTGGCCAAAATGTTGCTCTCCCAGCGAGAATATGATGAGTGTATGCCGATACTGAAAGCTTTCACTCCGAGAAATCCTGGAAAGTCGGAAAGAGACGAAGCATTGCAGGCCATGGCAAACCGCTCTTTGACTAATATTGCTACAGACGAAATAATAGAGTTGCTTATAAAGGATTTTCGAAGAAACGAAGGGGGCAAGGGTATACAGGCCGGACTTTGCTTATCCAAGCTGGATTCAATCCCGGTGAATCACCTGTTGGATGCACTGTCAGAAAGTAAAAACATATCTGATCAGAGGCGACTCGTACAACTCATCTCTCAAATCGGACATCCAACAGTCTCTGCGGTGACAAAGCGGATCGAAAAGGGCGGACCATGGAATTTCATGCGCAACTTGGCCGTGTTGTTGGGCCGAGTCGGCAGCAAAGCTGACCTGGGGCTCCTGAAGAAACTTTTGGACCACGACGAGGTGTATGTACGTGAAGCAGCCTTGAGCAGTATAGGCAAGATTGGCGAAGAACATGGCGGGGTAATAGTTTTGCCCTATTTGTCATCCGCTGATGATGAATTCAAGATCAAGATAGTCTCAGTATTGGGCAACCTGAGATATCGACATGCCGTCCAACCCCTTCTGGAGCTTATAGAATCGAGGCCCGCTTTTGCCTCAGACTCAAGAGATGAACTGGAAGTGCAAATCTGCGTTGCCCTGGGGCGCATAGGGTCTGAAGATTCGATTAGGGTACTGAGTTCGGTCGCCAAGCAAAAGAAATTCTGGAGCGTCAGGCCGTTCGGCGAGAATGTCCAAAGGGCCGCCCAGAAAGCACTGAAGCAGATAGGCGCAAACAGCGCAAGCGAGTGAAATGGAGGCCTCCCCGTAGTACTAACTTCCAGGATTATCAAGCTGTTCTCTTCACCGGTTCGATCCCTCCCTTTACTGAGATACTTATCTCTGGCTATGTCAGCTCCAGCCCTCTACAGGGTCAGGTCTTGACGGGCTGTTGCCCAGATCCCTTTGCGCCTTGTCTAAGACGTTTGTTGACCGGCTTGCTCCCCGTAATCCCCGTCCTTTAGGACGGGGTCAAGGGGAGCTAAACTAAATTGTCCAGCTTCCTTACCGGGAAGTACCGCCCGTGAGGGCGGGGGTTCATCAATCTTAGGCTTGCTCCAGGCGATTTGGCACGTAGTGAAGCTTTGCGCTAAACTCGCCCTGCGGGCTCAAACTTTTCAAATCGCTGATCTTCTGCTTCGCCAAGATTCATTAGCAAAAAACGTCTTAATGACCGCTCAAAGGAATTCATGTTTGGGCAACAACCTGTTGAATTAGAATATTCCTTCCTGTATGTTAGTTTACCTATGGTTGCATAAACATAGCCCCAGAAGATTCGGTGGGTCAGGATGCAGGCAGGCTATTATGATGGGCATGATTGAATGTCCCCAGTGTGGAGAAGAGATATCGGACCAGGCAAATTCCTGCCCACATTGCGGTTTCAGTGTCAGGGTTGCGCGACTGGGACGCTATCTGGAGAGACGTCAGGGCGAGCACCCAATAACATATAAGGCGCTCAAGTTTCTCTTCATGGTTGTCGTATTTGGAGTGGTTTTCTGGTTGCTAATGCGGCGATAGTTGAGGGAATAAGCCATAGGCATTCAGCCGTCAGTAAAGAACAAGTGAAGCCTCCCCGCCCTAAAGGACGGGGGTTCTGCCTTACGGCAGCACTTCGTGCGCGGGGAGCGAGCCGGTCAACGAACAGATTCCGTTGATCATGGACTGATCCCACAGGACCCTTATTCCGAAGACAAGGATATGATTTGAACTGCTACAGGGAGCGCATTGCTCGTCCCGATTTATCGGGATAAACCCGCCAGGGGCGGACAAGGGTTGGCGAGTGAACCTCCGACCCTTGGTGGGGGAGCTTCAAGACAGGGGGTGATTGGTCATGGAAGAAGAGGAAAAAGAAGAAGTTGATTCCTTGTGCCCGGAGTGCGGCCATGGTTTCAAGGCCCACATTGATCGCATGTTGGCAGATAACAAGAACTCTAATCGACACATAAATGAACCCTGCCCTGTTTGCGGATGTGGGGAATGTAAAATCGGCAAATAAGCTAGAACCCATCTAAAGAATGGGTCCATACTGGTTCTCAAAGACATGTTCCGTTTACGGCAGTCTTTCTAAGCTGTCAGGGGGCATCCCTTTTTGAGTCAGGTCAATTCCCCTCTTTGCTAGTTGGCATAATGCGCGGAACTCTACAGGATAGGCACTCGCTGTAGCAGTTCAGAATGCTCATCCCGCCGTCAGGCGGGGCTCGGAGTCTCAAATAGAAAAGCCGGCTTTTGTTAGCCGGCTTTTCTATTTTGGCTTTTCTATTTTAGGCTATCACGAACAGGTAGTACCGCAGCTCTTGCAGGACGATGGCTCGCACGCGGGCTCACTGGGCTCGGTATTGATCTCCTTAACCTGTATTTCAAAGGTAAGGGTCTTTCCTGCCAAGGGGTGATTCAGATCCACAGTAATCTTCTCATCGTCCGCATGCTTCACTTTTGCCGGTATCTGGCCACCTTGAGGATTCCGTACGGGCATAACCTGACCGACCTGTGGGTCAAACCCCTCAGGGAGTTCAGTCCGCGCAAAAGATTGCTCCAACTCCTCGTTCCGTTCGCCGTAAGCTTCCTCTGGAGAAAGGGTAAAGGTTTTCTCTTCGTCGACGGCCATATCTATGAGTGCATCGTCAAACCCCTTGATCACCCTGCCTGCCCCCACCTCAACTTCCAAGGGATGACCATTACGGTTGGAATCAAATGTCTCACCATTTTCGAACTTACCAGTGTATTCCATCTTAACAAAATTGCCGTTTTCCACTTTCTTCATACAATGCTCCTCCTAAGCTGGATTGTGTTCCAAGTTTCAATAACTTAATACGTATTGACACGAAGTCAACAAAAACATGAATTGGAGCTCCCTGCAGTCCTGATAAACCCGCCAGAGGTGGACAAACCGATACATCGGGACAAGTAGGGACGGGGAGTGCGCTCGCGTTGCGGTTCAAGATCAGGGTCAGGTCCCTATCAAGGAATATCATGCCCTGTGACAGCGAGCACTTTCTCCTTGACACGGCACCCTAGTTTCCCTAAGTTTCGCCCTTCGTATGCAAGGGTCTGGAGGCGGTCTTCAGACACAGAATATCCTGCGGGTGTTCCTCTCCGGAGAATGGAGGTAAGGCGGAATTATGGGGCTTTTGTCATCCAGTGTTTCTATCGTGCAGTACAGAGTTGAGGGCAAACTTGAAAAGCCGGTCATTGAAACCGTGGCCAGGTGTCTCAAGAAGAATGTAATCCCCGACGTGGATGAGGATATTGCAGACAGGACTGTGGGTTGGACATCATTTGACAAGCCGTTTAACCCTGATTTTGACGGTTCGTCTTTCTTGATCGGCACCTACTTTGTCTTTTCATTGAGAATAGACAAGAAGACCGTACCCACGTCCCTCATCAGAAAACACTGTGCCATGGAAACGGTAAAGAGGCTTGCCGCCACTGGACGAAAATATCTGTCACGCGACGAAAAAAGCATGATAAGGGAACAGGTCACCAGTGTTCTGACCTTGCGTATTCCCGCAACCCCCAACGTGTATGATCTGATATGGAACTATGAAGAATCTTCTTTGTGGTTCTTCTCGACCCTCAAATCAGCCAATGAAGAGTTGGAGACATTGTTCTTCAGGTCGTTTCAGCTTCCCCTGATCCGGCTTTTTCCATACACCACTGCAGATCTGGCAATGGGCCTTTCTGATACACAGCGGGATAACCTGGTAAAACTTACCGCAACGGACTTTACGGAGTAACCGATGCTTGATGCCGCAATTTCTTACAATCGTTATAAGTTCCTGGGATACGAGTACCTGACGTGGCTATGGTTTGTTATTGAGAAGGATCAAGACCGGATCAGAGGTCTGGGGCAGGAACCCGCGGACCTGGAGATCGGCAACCGCATTGTTCTTGAGAATAAGAAGAGAGACGCGGTGGAGAGTATTACGATAAAGGGGGATGATGCCGGGCTAGAAGAGGGTGTGTTGGCGTTAAGGAAAGGGGGCGTCGTGACAGAGCTCAATCTCTCCTATAGAGCCGCTGATCAGGACTGGCGTTTTACTGTTAAGGCAGAGAGCCTGCACATGGCGGGGCTCAAGTGCCCCAAGACAGGGCCTGTGGAGTCGGAAGAGGATATGGAGGGGGCTGTACTGGAGAAGGTATATCTTTGTGAGAAAGCCGTCCAGCTGACCCACGACCTCTTCAAGGAATTCATCCGATTGAGGGTGTCCGAGGACTGGGACAAGAAGGTTGTCCCCCTGATGAGGCAGTGGATGCGTTCCTGAGGCGCATCAGCTCTCATCACCCATGTCCTACGGAAATGGGCTGGTTGCGTCTCCGGCTGCAAAGAGATGAGGTGTACCGTGGAGATTAATGAAAAGTTTCTTGCTCCCTGCGGTTTATACTGTGGCGTGTGTGCCGTATATTATGCCACAAGAGACAACAACGAAAAATTCAAAGAACGGCTTGTGGGTGTCTATAAGGGCAAGCTGCCCGGCAGTGGAAGTCTCTCGGTGGAAGATATCTGCTGCGAGGGGTGTCTGTCAGAGAGACCCTTTGGTTTTTGCAGAAAATGCGTCATAAGAGACTGCACCCAGACCAAGGGGTACAAGGGCTGCCATGAATGTGATGATTTCCCTTGCCGGCACATCCAAGACTTTCCAATGCCGGTCGGCAAAGAGGTCATCATGCGAGGCATACCCTATTGGCGGAAATGGGGCACCGAAAAGTGGATTCAGGACGAAGAGGCCAGGTACATTTGTCCCGGGTGCGGTCACAAGCTATTCAGGGGTGCCAAACGCTGCAACAAGTGCAAGGTTGAGGTTAACCTTGACTGAGAGACCCATTGCCCTGAAGCCCAATCCACCTTCTTGAGATGAGTTCTATTCAAGCCCGACTTCCGGGTCGCCTTCGACGAGGACAGTCACTATAATCTTACCCGTGGTTTCACGGGACACCGTGGACAACATATCTGATGAATCAATCAAAGACCTTCGAATTTGATGGAATAGGAGAGGTTCTGTTTGAGCCGAGTAGACGTGCAAAGCGGTTGAACGTTTCCATAAGACCGTTTAACGGGATTCGTGTGGCTGTTCCTCGCCGGACATCTTTGAAAACAGCAAAGGAATTCGTCAACTCCAAACTAACTTGGATACAAAAGAATCTGGACAAGATGAAACAGATGGAGAATGATCATGAGATTCTCGCAGCTAAGGCGGCTGGCATTGACGAGGATGGAGCAAAAAGCAAGATAACGGGAAGAGTAAATGAACTGGCGCAACGGTATGGTTTCGCATATAATAGAGTCTATGTCCGAAACCTGAAGAGCAGATGGGGCAGTTGCTCACACAAGAATAACATCAGCCTGAACATGAAGCTTGCTGTATTGCCCGAAGAGATCCTCGAGTATGTAATCCTGCATGAGCTTGTTCACACCCGCATAAGCAATCACAGCGACAACTTCTGGAATGAGCTGATAAGGATTGAGGGAAACGCCAGAGCGCTGGATTTGAAACTGAAGCGATACAATATGATGTTGTTATGACCTTAATCAAGCGTAAGAAAAATGAAGAACAATTGGATCATGTTTAAATTAGAATACATTCTTAACTCTCTTTGGAGTTTTCGTATCCCTTTTATCGGTGTAATATAATTGTCTTTCCGAACCTTCACTTTGGAGAGGAAGAGGCACAATCGAGGGGTCAGGGACAATGAGTTCCACTGACGACAGAGAAAGAAGAATACATGTAAGAAAAGGTTTCTATGGCCTGATTGAAGGCGTTGTCCTGGGCTCCACCTTCTTCGCCACCATACAGGATCTGAGCCTGGCAGGTGTGTCCTTTGAGGTCGACTACCCTTTTAGACCCGGACTGAACCTGCACCTTACGTTCAGAGTATTCGACGACCAGGAACCCATAGAAGTGAAAGCCGAAGTTGTGTGGGTTCAGCCGTCGCACATGCTTTTCAGTCGCGTCGGAGCAAGATTCACGGAACTTGGTCCAAAAGCCAAAACAATCATTAACGCGTATGTTGCCAGCCTGAAGCCCGAACCTGAAAAGGGAGATTCGGGACCCACAAAATACCCCCTCATTTTCAGCCCCTTCAAGATTTCAAATGTGACACTCAAGAATCGCTTGACCATGGCGCCTATGTTCTGGGGCTATGCTAATGAAGATGGAACGGTAAGCCAGAGGCTCATTGATTGTTACCGCGAGATAGCCCTTGGTGGAGTGGGTATGATTGTTGTGGCCAATGCTGTTATTGATACATCCGGTATCATGGCCTCGAGGGTCCTTAGAATTGATCAAGACCGTTTTATCCCCGGATTAACTGAACTGGCCAAATCGATCAAGTCTTCGGGGGCTGTAGCTTGTCTGCAAATCAACCATGCGGGTCGCTGGGCGAAAGTTGAGAAGCCGCTGGCGCCTTCTCCAGCAACAATGGACATATCAGCGGAAATGAGCGGCCTGGACGGTATTCACGAGGATCTGTCAGGTCGACATCGGATGCGATTGGTAAACCAATACTTGTTGGCATTGATGAGGTGCCGCCAAGGCATGACTCTCGAGGAAATCGAATCCATTAAAGAAGCCTATGGGAAAGCTGCTCTGAGGGCCCGCAAGGCAGGCTTTGACATGGTAGAATTGCACGGAGCGACCGGGTACCTTCTTGTCCAATTCCTTTCCGCAAGATCAAATAAGAGATCGGACAGCTACGGCGGCAGCCTTGAAAATAGGATGAGGTTCCCCTTGGAAGTAGTTGAAACAGTTAAAGGATTTGTCGGAAATGACTTTCCGGTAGGATACCGTTTCATGGCAGATGAGTGCCTTGCCAACGGATTCGACATTGAAGAAGCCAAGGTCTTTGCTCAGAATCTAGAAAGAACAGGGATTGCCTATGTGTCTGTAACTGCGGGCACCTATGAATCGTTCTTTTTGCCGGAGATTATCAATCGATGCAGAAAAGAAGGTTATATAGCTGACTTGGCCAGACAGACGAAAGAGGCTGTTTCAATGACCCCCATTATTGCTGCAGGGAGGATCACCAGGCCTGCTATTGCTGAAAGAATACTCAGTAATAACGAAGCTGATCTCGTAGGACTTGCTCGAACTTTGTTTGCAGACCCGCGTTGGCCTGACAAGGTATTCGAGGGGAGAGAGGACGAGATCATCCACTGTAAGTGCTGCAATACCTGTCTTCTCTGTGTGGTTAAGGATGAACCGGTCATATGTGCCAGGTGGGATAAGTTTAAAAGGATGGAACTCTATGTCGAGTTGCAGCACAAAATAGAAACATGGGAGAAGATCTTAATTGCCGTGGATGAATCGGAAGGTTCTCTTGCGGCTGTTGAATATGCGGGCCATATGATCGGCAAGGGTCATAAAGTCACTTTGTTCAACGTCCTTACTACTGAACAAGGCATAGAAATGGCCAAGAACAAGATGGAGGGTTTCTTATCTCAAGTTAAAGGACACTTAGTAGAAATGGGCGTAGGTGAAAGAGATATTGATATAAAGGTTGCCACAAAGGAAAAAGGCGTGGCAGAAGACATTCTCGAAGAAGTCAAGAGGGGTGAATATGGGTCCATCATACTGGGGAAAAGAGGCATATCATGGGCCCGCCAACTCCTGTTTGGCAGTGTTTCGAGTTACATAGTACAGCATGCCGAGAATTGCGCGATATGGGTTATAGATTAAGATGATGAGAATAAGGAAGTCGGGGGAAGGACTTAGTCCTTATTCGTTTTATAGTAATTCTCATAAGTATGTTCCGTTTCGAACCATCATGAGGACCTGTAAGGGGGCATCCCTTTTTGAAGTCAGGTCACTGCATATATGCTGACAGATACCACAACGGCACTGTCTTCTGCACAGTCTTGACGCATATACAAACACGCTACCAAGCGTATAGGCGGCGTTGCCGCGTGCCTATCCTGTAGAGTTCCGTGCATTATGCTTCCGACGAGCGGAGAGGGGAATTGACCTGACTTCAAAAAGGGATGCCCCCTTACAGCTTAGAAGAATGCCGCAAACGGAACATATCTTTTAGAACCGCTCTAGTAATAATCCTCCCTATGTTGTCCCACCCAGCGTTGCCGGACAGGCACTCCTATCGAGTTTGTCTATATCATAGATAGCATATTATCTATATTATGTATTGGACTTGAAGTCCTCGTTTTGGATAGAATGGGCAGCACTATAGAAAGGGAGATAGGTTGAGGGATAATCTCAACCTGGCTTTACGCGCATGAAACATATGCCCCAATATTCTTGGTCACCCAACAATCTTCCTTATCAAGGAACGGTTGGAGACTGCCAGAGCCATGCCATGCAACACAATGGTTTCGACGCTTCGTTGCCGTCGCACCCGTGTATGGACGATAGAGTTCATGATAAAATCGCCAGAATTCATCTCCCTGTGGCCCTCAAGTGCAATATTCATTGCCTGTATTGCGAGAGAAAATACTCCAGTCCAAAGACTCTCACGCCTGGTCCGGGTACCGCTGCCCGTATTATTTCCCCACGAGAGGCACTGAGGAAAACGGGTGCATTCCTTGAAGAATGGGGGGCTGAGTCTATTGTGGGTATTGCCGGACCGGGGGATCCTCTGGCCAACCAGGAAACCTTTGAAACCCTTAGACTGATTCGGAATCGTTATCCAGCAGTCAGGCTTTGTCTGTGCACTAACGGTCTAAATCTGCCGAAATCCCTGAGCACACTGAGGCAGCTGGACGTCCAGCACCTGACCGTTACAATCAATGGTGTGAAGCCTGAGATCGTTTCGCGTATACAGTCGCGAGTGCGAAAAGGCCGACACTGCCTTGGTGGCAAGGACGGAGCCGAACTGCTCATACGAAACCAACTTGAGGGGCTGGAAAGGGCGGCATCGCTCGGAATGTTCGTCAAGGTAAATACGGTTGTGGTGCCTGAAATCAACGGTCAGCACGTGGAAGAGATTGCCTGCACGGTCGCTGATCTGGGGGCGTGCGTCTACAATCCCATGCCATTGATACCGAGAGGTTCTTTCAAACATATGACAAGGCCGTCTCATGCCTTTATGAAGGAACTGAGGAAACGATGCGGCTCCATCCTCCCTGTGTTCAGCAAATGTAAGCAGTGCAGGGCCGATGCTGCAGGCATTCCAGGAAAGGAATTACATTCATGCAAGATGGTTGTAACGGCTTAAGCAGAAGGAAATTCATTACGGCAACCGCGCTCGCCTGTACTTCGGCCCTGGTCCCTTCACGAGCCTTTGGTCGGGCATTTGAAAGAGAAAATCTCCAGGTATGGTCTTGCGGCGGGCTGGCTGAGGCCTTTGTGTCAGCCAATAAATATTACCAGGAGATGATGGGCTGCAACATCGCCTATACAGGTGCATTTGCAGCTGCGCTGGGCAAATCTCTACTTGCAAACGCCCAGACAGACGTCTTCGGCCCAAGGGTGCTGGACCTTGCCAGAAAGCTTAAGGCTCAGGGCAAGATGCTGAACTTTCGGCCTCTTTGTTTCACCCGGTACGTCCTCATCACGCCTAAAGGAAATCCTGCCGGGATAGGAGGCGTGGAAGATTTAGCCAAGCCAGGCGTTCGGGTTCTGCTCTCTCCCGATTCCTCTCCGCCCGGGGGAAAGGCAACCATGGTCGTTCTCAAGAAGGCAGGCGTTCTGGAGGGGGCACAAAGGAATGCTATCCGGATGGGAGACTGCGTCCAGCGAGAGGTGGCGATCGTTGCCAGCGGGAAGGCCGATGTGTCGGTGGTAGAATACAGGATTACCAAGCTTTCTCAATTCAGAGGGAAGTTTGACGTTATTGACATACCGGAAAGGTTTTTTCCTCCTCCGCCAATCCCCTTTACAATCGGCATTATGAAATGGGCAAATAATATGGAGTTGGCAGAGGACTTCGTTAAGTTCATCACTTCGGAAAAAGGCCAGTCCTTTTTCGAGAAAGCAGGTTTCATTCCGGCCCTCTCTGAGGAGGGCGAGCGTTTGACAAAGAAATATGGAGTCAAGGATGCCTAGCATTTCGGCAATCCAGTGGAAGAGAAGGGGCACGCAACTGATCTTTCTTTGGTTTCTGGGAGAGTTCTCCTACTACGGGCTGTTCCGGTGTCCCTTTGCAGTTCCTTATGTGAGCTGTGCCAACTGCCCGGTGGTTCAGTGTCCTGGGCGGAAGCTGTGGTTGAGTTTCTGGCTACTTCTGCTGTGTTCCACTATCCTTTTTGGTCGCGCTTTTTGCGGCTATGCCTGTCCCGGTGGAATGATCTCACAGGTCTTGGGAAAAGTCGCCCTTGTGAGAGGAAGAATGAAGGGACTTGTCGATAGATTGCTGGGTACTGGCAAATACGTGGCAGCCCTGGCTGTTCTCTATGTTCTATTTCCAATGCACAACCCCAGGTGGGCCATCCCCATCCGCACAGGCGAGTTTTTCAACTCCACCATACTTACTTTTGAACATGCGAACAGTTTCTGGCTTGTCAGAACGTGGTTTGTTCTTGGCGCATTGGCCCTGGGCATAATGATACCCCACTTCTGGTGCAGGTATCTTTGCCCCACTGGAGGGATTCTGGACGTCCTTAAGCGCATTTCTCTTTTTAGATACTTCAAGACCGAGGCCTGCACCGAATGCAACGAATGCCGGAATATTTGTGAGATTGAGACCCGTCCCGAAGAGGCAAACTGCACGAACTGCGCGGCCTGCCCTGAAATCTGTCCTGTCAGTGCTATTGAGTTCGGGTGGAAGAAGAGAAAGATTCCGAAGAAGGAAAAAGAAGTGAAAGTGGCTGCCGGCTGACGTTCGGGGTACGCCTAGCGAGGATTGACGTTCTTATGCACCCAGTCCACCATAGTCTCCAGGGAGGTCCCAGGGAGGAAAATTTCTCGAACACCGATAGCTTTTAACTTGCCTATATCTTTTTCAGGGACAATCCCGCCGCCGAACACCATGATATCATCTGCGCCTTCGGCCTTTAGCAGGTCTATGACCTTCTGAAACAAATACAGATGCGCGCCGGCCAGGCTGCTTAGGCCGATCAAGTCCACATCTTCCTGGATGGCTGCGCTTACAATCTGCTCGGGCGTTTGGTGAAGGCCTGTATAAACGACTTCAAACCCTGCGTCGCGAAAGGTCCTTGCAATGATGCGCGCCCCGCGATCATGGCCGTCAAGGCCCGGCTTTGCTACAAGTATTCTGGTTTTTCGTTTCATAACTGTGTCAGACCGCTGAATTCGATAGTCATTCCTCAATAACCAATCTTTGTTAATTCTATCAAACTGTAGGCACTTCAGCTCACTTGTATCAGAACCCGTCTCAAGAATGTGGATTAGGGTTCAGGGCCCCGCCTGACGGCGGGACTTCGGACCTATTTATAAGATAAAGGTTCTCAGCAAACGCGGGGCGGCGAAAAAGCGGAGCATACACGGGAGTATGTAAGCATTTTGAGCCGACCCGCAACACCGCCATCGAGCGTTAGATGGGGTTTTGAAACGGGCTTCTAGAAGGTACTCGGATCTCTATACACCCCAAACACGTTCCTGAAAACATCACACATTTCTTGTAAAGTAGCGTAGGCGGACGCAGCGTCAATAAGGTGTGGCATTACATTCTCGTTATTTGTGCAGGCCTCCCCAAGACGCTCCAGAGATTCCCCAACCCTCTTTTCATTCCGGCTGTTCTTGACCTCCTGGGTACGTGCGATCTGGTGTTCCTCTAAAGCCTCATCCACATGATAGATGTCGACCGGCATGTCGTCCTCGGTCACATATTTGTTGACTCCCACCATGATCCGTTTCTTCTCGTCAAACTCACGTTGGAATCTGTAGGCGGCATCTGCGATCTCCATCTGGGGGTAGTTCCTTTCGATCGCCTTAAGCATACCCCCCATGTCGTCGATCTTCTTGATATACTCATAAGCAGCCTCTTCCATTTCATCAGTCAGAGACTCCACAAGGTAAGATCCTCCAAGAGGGTCGATGGTATTGGCTACACCGGTCTCCTCGGCCAGGATCTGCTGGGTCCGTAGGGCAATCGTGGCAGCCTCTTCCGTTGGGATAGCCAGGACTTCATCAAAAGAGTTGGTATGCAATGACTGGGTCCCACCCATGACCGCAGAAAGTGCCTGGACAGCCGTGCGGACCACATTGTTAAAGGGTTGTTGGGCTGTGAGGCTGCAACCGGCTGTTTGGGTATGGAAGCGAAGCCAAAGGGAGCGCTCTGATTTTGCCTTGAAGCGCTTTTTCATGATCTCCGCCCACATCCTTCGGGCCGCGCGGTATTTGGCGATCTCTTCAAAGAAATCGATATGTGCGTTGAAAAAGAAAGAGAGCCGTGGTGCGAAGTCATCCACGTCAAGGCCCCGCTCAAGGGCCGCTTCCACATATGCAATGCCGTCTGCCAGAGTAAAAGCAAGCTCTTGAACTGCGGTTGAGCCTGCTTCGCGGATGTGATAACCGCTGATGCTAATAGTGTTCCAAAGGGGCACCTCCCGGGTTCCAAACTCAATGGTGTCCACAATAAGACGCATAGAGGGTTCGGGCGGACACATGAAGGTCTTCTGTGCAATAAACTCCTTTAACATATCATTCTGGATGGTGCCTCCCAGCTTGGTCCGCGGGATGCCTTTTTTTTCAGCCATGGCAATGTACATCGCCCAAAGCACTGGAGCCGGGGGGTTAATAGTCATCGAGGTTGTGAGCTCGTCCACCGGCAATCGATCGAACAGGATCTCCATATCTCTTAGGGTGTCGATGGCAACCCCACAGGTTCCGCACTCCCCGCGGGCTCTAGGTTCTTCTGCGTCAAAGCCCATTAGGGTAGGCATGTCAAAGGCAGTGGAAAGGCCGGTTTGTCCTTGACCAACCAGGTAGTGAAATCTTTCGTTAGTCTCTTCTGCGCTTCCAAGACCCGCAAACATGCGCATGGTCCAGAGTTTCCCCCTGTACATGGAGGCCTGCACCCCACGGGTATAAGGGTACTTTCCCGGAAAACCCAGCTTGTCCGTATAGTCGAATGCCCTGATGTCCGAAGGCGTGTAAAGCTCCCGCATCTCCCCGCCCGACACGGTTGAGAAGTCTTCTTTACGCTCAGGGGAGGTGTCCAGCTGATCCCGAAGGAACTTGCGCCATGCCTTTTCGTCCGATTTTAGCCTGGCAAGCTCGTCCTTTTTGAAGATGGAGCCCATGGGGTACCCCTCAAGAACAAATCCTAATATCGAATATCGAAAATCTAAACAAATTCGAATATCAAATGTCCAAATGTTCCAAACATTACAGATTCAGGAACTCAGACATTTAGTACGTCAATGCGTCAATCCTTCAGTTCCTCAAATGCTTTGTCTTAAATTTCGAATTTTTGGGTGACGGATTGTATCGTTGAGTTTCGTTCCTCAACCCACCTACTACTACCAAGTTTTCG
>JAQYVR010000015.1 GCA_030145395.1 Desulfobacteria bacterium | reverse complement strand
TACTTCGTAGCCCGGGAAAAAGAAAAACTGAAAAAACCATATCAGCATGGCAAAACCATCAATGATCAACAATATGCCCAAAATTCTGGGAAGGAAGCCCGACTTGAAGACCAGATAACCAAGAGGAAAAAGCCACAGGTTTAGAAGTATCTGGGCGATCATAAACCCATTCTGGTATAAATTGAGAAATAGCATTGCCAGAGCTTGCCGTTGATCTGCCTGGAATACTTGCAGGTAATCAGCACCGCTCATAAGCAGCAGGGCAGCGAATTCAAAGAGGAGAACAATACACCATATGGCGACACCGCCCAGGTTTAGCAACACGAACAGTAAAGCAAGGTCCCTGTTGACCGGTTTCAATAACACGTACAAAGCCCAGGCCGCCAAGAGAAAAAACACAGCAGTGAGTAGATAGTTCACAAAACCAATACGGAATAGCCATTCAGAAGCCATAAGATTATGGGCTGTTGCTGCGACATCTATGGATCCGACAGCTGTAGAGTGAACACCATTGTCAGCAAGGAAAAAAGTCACAAAGTGTGCGAGATACAGAAACCCTGCTATTCTTGCGGTCTTTTTGTTCGAATTCATTCTAGATTCTCCCTTCTCTTTAATAGAGTTATGATTCGCCATTTTCAGGTCAGTTTACGACAACTAGCTACCGTGCACTCTGCAAAAAGAACTTGACCGACATGCCCAAACCTGGCAAAATCTCGCATTTAGACAACGCGCGAAACACTGGGCATAATCCAGTACTTGACATCGGCCACAATGAGCTGCAGGTCCTGGTTCATCTCTACTGGCCGACAGCGACACAGCAGCTTAGCCTGGGCCACTCCTACGCCAACGTCTGTCTAGTCGCTGGGCACGCGCCGAACAGATACGGAGGGTGCCCAGCTGCTGTGCCGCTCTGGTGCCCAGGCTAGCGCTGAGTAAGGTTGACCGATGCCTATCGAGCGACTGATGAACATCTTGGTAGGACTGTAGACATACTGCCAGTCGGGCCTGGTCTTTGCCGCGGGCTGTAGCCAACTTGTACCATCCAGCGAAAACACCTGCGAACCTTTGGTCGGAAGCTGCTGGATGAAGTAGTATTCTAGGCACTCGCTGTCCTGGTCTCCTTCCTCGATGGCCGCATGGGTGCTGTGCCACTGGCGTCGAAACGCCTGTGAGAGGCTCAGTTCGGGAAAGGAGCGGATGGGTGGACTGAGCAATTGCGCCTCCACCAGTTCGAACTGGGCGTCCCGAGCGTCCCGAGCGTGCGGCAGGTGCAGCGCTCTGCTAGGTTTCGCTATCATGTTCCACTGTGATGACTACATTTCCCTTTTTGTACCCTGTTTCGACATACCTGTGGGCCTCGGCCATTTGTTCCAAGGGATAGCGTCTATCTATGACCGTCTTTAGCTTTCCCGACTCAATCAGCTCTTTGAGGAAGAGCAAGTCGGCAGTCTTGTGTGACGCTGCCCCCATGACTACGCTCTTGCTGCTTGTCATTGAAGTCCACCGCCCTCGAACCATGTGTGACAGCCCTGGGTTAGCCAAGAGGTCAAAACCGTTTTCACTTAGCGAACGAATACTTTGGGAGTACGGGCTCTTGCCTACGACGTCAAGAATGACATCATAGGTCTCACCGCTCCTGGTGAAGTCTTCTCGAGTATAATCAATGACATGGTCCGCACCAGTGGAGCGCAGCATGTCCAATTTCCCCGTGCTATCTACGGCAGTCACTTCCGCCCCATAGTACTTGGCAAGCTGTATCGCCATCGTGCCTATGCTGCCGCCCGCACCATTGATCAAGACTTTTGTTCCGCTCTGGATATTTCCTTTTCTAAGAAAATGAAGTGCTTCAAGTCCCCCAACAGGAACGGTGGCGGCTTCCTCATGGGTCATATTGGCCGGTTTTGTTGCCAGCACCCCCATATCAGGATCTTCAGCCAGACAAGTGTACTCGGCATATCCACCAAAACCAAAACCGGTAGCGGCAAAAACCTGGTCACCTTCTTTGAACAGTGTTACATCTTTGCCTACTGCTTCAATTTCCCCGGCTAACTCCTGCCCCAGTATCGTTACTCTTTCTGGCTTTCTGATACCCACATACAGTCGAAAGGCGAACCCCAACCCGAGAGGGAATTTCAGACTTCGAGCCTCACAGTCCCCTGCTGTTACTGTTGTCGCATAGATTCTTATGAGTACTTCATTGTCCTTGGGGATAGGTTTTTCAACGTCTCTGAGCTGAAGACCATCCGGTGGTCCGTATTCTGTCCATACAATCGCCTTCATGACTCTCCTCCTAGATTGCGCTGCACACTGGCTGGTTGCATCGCACTGTCAGGTTGTGTTGTTATGTGCCACAGTTATCGCCACTTTTCCCAGGGCGCGTCCTTCTTCAAGATACCGGAGCGCTTCGGGCACCTCACTTAACGGGTAACGTCTATCTATGACAGGTACGACCTTGCCGGCTTCAAAAAGCTCTACCAAAGAAGCCAGATCTTCCCTTTTGTTTGGTTCATACGCATTGAGGCCCAGTTTCTTAGTCCCGGTCCTTGAAATCAGAGCTCCGAGCAATACAACTTGGAGAAACGTAGCCAAGGAACCTCCAACTATGATAAACCTTCCCTCGGGACTCAAAGCCCGATTGTAGTCAAAGACCGAACGATGCGCCACAACGTCGAGGATCACGTCATATCGCTGCCCACTCTTGGTGTAATCTTTTTGAGTGTAATCAATGACATGGTCTGCACCAATCGAGCGCAGCATGTCCAATTTGCTCGCGCTGTCCACGCCAGTCACTTTGGCTCCGTACAGTTTGGCAATCTGCACCGCAAATGTACCCATACCGCCACCCGCACCATTGACCAGAACCTTCTGGCCTGGCTGAATCTGTCCTTTGTCGCGAAGACTCTGCAGGGCGATAATCCCTGCTTGAGGATAGGTCGCTGCTTCCTCGAAGGTCATGCTGGCCGGTTTCAGCGCCAATGCTTTTTCAGAAGCAGATACATACTCGGCAAAAGCGCCAAACCCATAGGGAAAAGACAAGTCTCCCCACACATCATCACCTGGCTGAAACAGCTTTGCGTTTCTGCCAACCCTTTCAACCCGGCCGGCTACGTCAGATCCAAGTATCTTGTACATGGGTCTTAGAGGCCCCCCGAAGCGGGCACTCCACGTACCTCTCATGGTTTCAAAGTCAGCCGCGTTCAGGGATGCCGCATGAATCTTTACCAGTACTTCATCGTCCTTGGGAGTAGGTTTTGCCACCTCTCTGAGTTGAAGAACATCCGGTGATCCGTATTCCGTGCATACGATCGCTTTCATGAGTTTCCTCCTAACGACCAAGCTCACCTGCTGCTATGAAGCGCTCTGGACAGTGGCTGAGAAACCAGCGAACGGCGAGCCTCACACTAGTCTACCTGAGTATTGGTCTAGGTCTCCATCGCCTTAGGTTTCATTCCTTGGCATATTCGCCAATTTCACGAGTACCCAAGTAAGTCTTCGATTCAACATACCTGAATCCTTGGAGTTCTTCTTTTTCGAATGCGGCACGCTTGTCAAGAGCTTCGATGGATTGCCATTCCTCGACCCCAATGAAATCCCACTCTTCGTTGGACCAACGGCAGTCAATCATCATGATGAGTTTCATCCCGACTTCGTCCATATGCGCGCGATCCTTAAGCATGAACTCCATCTGTTCCTCTTCGGATAGCTTGTACCATGCTTCCTTGAGTTTGGCGAAATACAGTCTCATGATAGGTTTTTTCTCAGCCATCTTATTACCTCCTCCTACATATCCGTGCTTATTAATGCCCTTATCTCACCGTTTGCTGATTTCTCAGCCACTGTCCAAATCTGGCCTCTCAGGGGCGATTCATGGTAAACTATGCTCCAGTTTGAGCTTGTGGTGCCGGGCTCTTTCTGAATTCGATTTTCCTTCCTCTTCCCGTCTGGTGCGGCTAGCAATTTGCATCAGCTACGACGGCCTGTTGGGTTCGGTTATCATGTTCCACAGTGATGACTACATTTCCCTTTTTATGTCCTTTTTCGACATACCTGTGCGCCTCGGCAATCTGATCCAACGGATAGCGTCTGTCTATGACTGATTTTATCTGTCCCGCCTCAATAAGCTCTTTGAGAAAGACTAGATCTTCAGGGTTTTCTTTTGTTGAAGATGTAGTGGAAAGAAAGACTCCTTTCTCCTTTAGCGATCTTTTGCTACGTGAATCCGAACTCTTGCCTACGGCGTCAAAAATGACATCATAAATCTCACCGCTTTGGGTGAAATCCTCTTTGGTGTAATCGATGACCTTGTCGGCTCCCAGTGATTTCACCCATCCCAAGTTCGTGGTGCTGCATACCCCGGTAACTTCTGCCCGAAAGTACTTGGCAAGCTGTACCGCAAAAGTACCTACACTACCAGAAGCTCCATAGATTAGAACCTTTTCACCGCTCTGGATGTTTCCCTCTCTAAGAATATGCAATGCTGTGTTTCCCCCGACAGGAACGGCAGCGGCTTCCTCATAGGTCATGTTGGCCGGTTTACCTGCCACCATCCCGTCTTCAGGCAGACATATGTACTGAGCATAAGTACCGCCTCGAAAACCGGTGGATGCGAAAACCTGATCACCTTTCCTGAATCGTCTGACATCTCTGCCCATTGCTTCAATCTCTCCGGCTAGCTCATGCCCTAGCAGTTTGTTTCTGCTGAGACCAAACACGAGGCCAAAGACAATTCTCTGAGGTCCTGTGAGACTTCGAAGTTTCACGTCCCCCGATGTTACTGTTGTCGCGAATACTTTGATGAGCACTTCATTGTGCCTGGGAGTAGGTTTTTCTACCTCCTTGAGCTGAAGAACATCCGGAGGGCCGTATTTTGTGCATACAATCGCTTTCATTTGTGTACCCTTTTTCTTTGATTGATAGTGATTTCTGAAAACTGTCCGAGAACGTCTCAAGATTCTTCAGATGTCTTGGTCTTTTCTATAGTTTTTTTGTCAAACCCTTTGGCACCTTTCCACAGAAGCCACAACATAAATAGAGGTTCCCCAATAAACGTAAAGTAGGCAATAGTCGCATCGTAGGTGGGTACAAGCAATCTGCCGAAATTATCTATTAGATAGCCAAAACCTGCGATTATCAACAAGACGCCCAGAATTTTGGGAATGTAGCCCGAGTAGCCTGACTTGAACACCAAATAACCAAGGATCAATAGATGAAGGCTAAAAAACACATACGCAATATTCTCTCCATAGCCAAACGCGTTGGCAAATGACATCACCTGAGCATGCAACTGATCCGTTCCAAAACCAGTCAAGGAGTCAGCCCCACTTAACAGCCCCAGAACACCAAAAAGATTGGCCAAGGCAATTCCAAGAGTGGCCACATACAGCAACCTGAACCACGCCGCAAGCAACGAGAGACTCTTGTGCACTGGTTTGAGAAAGACATAAAGTGCCCAAGCCACCAGCACATCAAGAACAAGCACGACTACTAAGCCACAAATACCGATGCGGAATAGCGACTCATTGGCCATGATATTGTTCGCTGTTGTTGCTGCATCTCCCGGCACGATAAAACGCTCGAGAACAAAGAGATTAGCGAACATACCGGGTATCATCATGACTAGCAGCCCGAGCCCGGCGACTAGTGCAGCTTTGCGTGTTGATGTATCAGCGATACGATTTGTCATCTCAATCCTTCCTAATCTGCTAGGTTCTGCTGTTGTGTTCAAATGTTATGACTACATTTCCCTTTTTGTGCCCTTTTTCGACGTACCTGTGAGCCTCGACAATCTGTTCCAACGGATAGCGTCTATCTATGACCGATTTTATCTTCCCTGCCTCAATAAGTTCTTTGAGGAAGACTAGATCTTGAGCCTGCTGGTTTGCTGGCACCAAACCTGCTTGGCCCATGATTGCTTTCTTGCTGCCCACCACTGACGTCCATATCATTTGAGGATAGATTGCCAGGCTAGGGACAGTTGTGAGATAGATTCCTCTTTGCCTTAGCGAGCCTTTACTGCGGGAAAATGAACTCTTGCCTACTGCGTCGAAAATAACGTCGTAGATCTGACCGCTCTTGCTAAAGTCCTCTGTGGTGTAATCAATAACCTGATCGGCTCCCAGAGATTTCACCATTTCTAGATTCGTGGTACTGCAAACCCCGGTCACTTCCGCACCAAAGTACTTGGCAAGCTGTACCGCAAAAGTACCTATCGATCCAGAAGCGCCATTGATCAGGGCTTTCTGTCCGCTTTGCACATTGCCCTTATCTCTGACGAAATGCAATGCTGTTAATGCCCCACCAGAGCAGGCGGCGGCTTCTTCGTAGGTCATATTGGCCGGTTTTGCTGCCAGCGCCCTTTCTTCAGGCAGACATATGTACTCAGCATAGGCACCGGAACTAACACCAGTAACGCCAAAGACCTGGTCACCTTTTTCAAATCGCCTTACGTCTTTGCCCACTGCTTCAATCTCCCCGGCTAGCGTAACCCCAAGTATCGGGTATTTTGGCCCTGTGAGACCAGAGAAGAATCTCATAGCAAACGGTTCACCCCTTAGCTGGGCGATTCCCGATGTCTCTACTGTTGTTGCGTGAATCTTGATAAGCGCTTCATTGTCTTCAGGAACAGGTTTATCTACCTCTTTGAGCTGAAGAACATCCGGCGGTCCGTATTCTGTGTATACAATCGCTTTCATGAG
>JAQYVR010000003.1 GCA_030145395.1 Desulfobacteria bacterium | reverse complement strand
AATAACGGTGTGATGCCCCCGTCTTGAGGGGTTTTTTGTTTCCCGCCCTTGGCTGCCCGGCCGTGCCCTCTCGTTTAAGAGATCAAAAATTACTCCAAACTACTACAAGAAGAGGAGGGCAAGTCATGACCACAACAAATGGAAATGAAAAGTTCATCAAAGTCACCCCCATAATATCCTGGGCCGAGATCTGGGAGAGTTGCTCGGATTCGCGCTGGCTGCTCTGGATGTTGAAATGGGTACCACACTCAGATTCCGAACTGCGGTTGTTTGCCTGCTGGTGCGCCCGGCAATCCTGGCGAATAACAGGTCATGTGATTAACCAGGACATGGTCGAGATGGCCCAGCAATTTGCGGAGGGCGGTGCTGAGCGGCAAGAGATGACTTCCTTGTGGGAGAAGCGTCTAAGCGGAGCAACCGGAGCAGGTGTTTGCGGGATGCCCAAGTGCAATCCGTTGGCAGCGACTCAGCTGGCGAGCTTTCAGACCTGCAGGCCTAAAGCCAAGGATGCCGCCTGGTCAGCAGCATGGTACGCAGCCGCGGCGGCGGGATTCCTAGCTGCCAGGGAAGAAGCTGACAGGGTCGGGTGGGAAAAGAACTGTGAGCAGCACTGGCGTCAAGCTTACCGCACCAAGACTTTCATAAACAAAAATCCTTCAGTTAGCAAAGAGGCAGAACGGACAGCCAGGGCTGAGCAAGCTGATTCGCTGCGGGAGATTATGGGCAACCCCATGGCAAGAAGCGACAGGGAGGTGCCCGTACCTGTACAAACGCTCGCCTACTGGATGGTCTGGGATTTCGTGCCGGAAAAAGGGATGCAGGACGAGTGGCAGTTCAGTTCTGATTTTCTAAACGCCTGCGTTAACTTCAGCACACTTGTAGAGGAGTATTCACCAAAAGGTGTTGTGGTTTGCACCACGGACCCGACAGAGCAGGTTCCTCAACCGGGAGAATCGTCGTGAAAATTGGGGTCAAATCTTTATTCTTGACAATTCACCCGAACCCACTTTCGGTCGGTGGTCGGACCAAGCCAACTAACTGATATTCTAATATAAACGTTTCAAAAATGACCTGATTTTGGCCTTAAAATGGCCTTTTGGGGGTCAAAAATGGCGTTTTAAGAGAAAAGCGAGAAAGGCGAAAAAATGGATAGGGAAGAGTTAGTTGTCTATCTCTACAGGGCGGGTTTTAATGAAGTACAGATACCAGAAGGGACGCTTCCCAAAATATCTGTTTCCTTGCCACACAAGGAACCAACTGACAGGGGCGCGCACTTTTTCAATGTATATATCCAAGCACTCATCCCGAAGGACTCTGAAGCGCGATCTTATCTCATTCGTGCGATGCTCCAAAGCAAAGATATGTCCACACTCAGGGAAGCTCATAGGATAATGCAGCGGGAAGGGGTACCACCGGAACTGTTCGAAGAAGTGGTAGGCGCTTGTGTCAAACACCTTGACACGGAAGAAACTGATCTCCTGAAGCTCGTTGATGAAGCTATAAGAAATTTAATCTCGGTAGTCCAATTTGTGATGAAGGACAAGCCGTCCGATGTCATCCCAAAGGCCAAGGAGAAGTGGCCAACCTTGGTATTCCAATATTTGATGAGTGACAAGTTCCGAGACGAGGTGAACTGCTTGCTGAGAAGTCCTCTAAAGGAGGCCAGAAGGCTGGGAGTTCATCTGCTCTTTGTCCTCGACAAAAAACCTTCGATGTCAGTATTGAAAACCCTGGCACATGACCCTGATGAAAACGTGCGGACACGTCTTGCAGCGCTCCTGGGTCAGTTAAAAGATGAACCGAGAAAGGAGCTGCGTAGTCCTCTTTTGGCCGATCCGTCCTCTGAGGTTAAGGTCGCCGCAATAAGCGCCTTAAAGAGTGTAGGCAGCCCAATACCTTTTGACGAGTTGGAACCTCTGTTCAGAGATCCTGACAAAGAGGTCAGGCAGACTACGCTCAAATTTTTGAGGGATTCATATGGCCCGAGTGAATTGAGTCTAAAGGCGTACCGAATATTTATGCACGATCCTCTTTCTGAAATAAGAGAGGAGGCTGTTTCCGGATTTGAGAGTTGCTTTTCAAGGAATGAGGCATCCCCGTGGATCAACGATATAGTCGATATCATTAATGATCCACCTGAAGAGATCGCGAGAGCTGCCGCTGGCGTATTTGTTTGGCTCTGCGATGAGAAGCATCTCGATACACTAATCAATAAATATGAAGAAAACCCAACAGCAGAGCTTCAGTGGGCAATTTTGGTGTGTGCAGGAGATCATGAAGGTCTCGAACGGGAGGCTAGAGGTCGATCTCCCTTGTGGTCAAAGCGTAAGAGATTTCCAGCTATGATCAATAGAGCAAAAAAACTTCATGCCATACAGGGGCCCGTGAAGATTTCACCGAGCGTAGGTGCGACCTTTCCATCGGGCCTCCGCAGGGGAGATAGACCAGATATACAAAAGGTGATTCACTTAAAAGATCATCTATTTGATCGGAAAATAGCAGTTATCGATGAGATCGTAGAAGCAGTACTGACCGGAAATGAGCATAATCTTCCGATGTCGCTTGATGAAATAGATGCGTTAATGAATGAGCTGGCTATAGACGGGTTAATACCTGACTGGCATGGAAACTGGGAGGCTTTGGGGCGTTACATACCGGATTCGTATGTTTCTGAATATGATGATGAGGACAGAAGTTATCTCTTGGCCGGACATGTCGACGACAAACGATTGCAGGAGCTCGAAGAGGGTGCTACTCCCACCAAAGATGAAGTTGTTCAATGGAAAAAAGCCTGGACTGAGGACGCTCTGGAGAGTGGTTCGGAGGTAGGACATGGAGTTCAAATTAAGGAAATAGCAGATTCGCTAGGGAGATCGATCTTCGCCTTAATAGAATCGAGCGGTGGCGGGTGGGATTATGATGAAGCGATAGAGGGTCTTTTCGCTAGGTGCGAGGATGCTGAAAAATATCTTCGCCAAGATGCTACGTTGCAATGGATAGATGAGCCCAAAATGGAAGATTGAAGATTCGAATCTTTCATCATGACAACGAAAATTGGGGTCAAATCTTTATTCTTGACAATGTACCCGAACCCACTTTCAAAAAAATTTCCATTTGACCTGATCTGTCACACTCCCCTGTTATGGTGAGAGCAAAACATCATGAAAGGAGTGTGATTTTGTGCAAACAATAATTCAAAACTATCTGAATGGAGCCAAGATCGGACGGAAGCAGTCCCACCGGAACCTGGCCATATTCCCTCTACTTTCCGGCTATGCAACGGGACTGGACTACATCACGCTCGACGAAGCCTTGGCTGAAGAGCTGATCGAGGTGGTGGAGGTGAGCGAGGAGGGGACTGTCCCCGAGCTCAAAGTAGTGAACAAATCGCCTTGCATGATCTTGATCCTGGACGGTGAGGAGTTGGTGGGTGCCAAGCAGAACAGGATTGTCAACACCACCATACTGATTCAGGAAAAGACCACCACAATGATTCCAGTTAGCTGCGTGGAGCAGGGGAGGTGGGCACACACTAGCCCGCGATTCGACAGCGAAGAGAGGCTCATGACCGCACAGCTCAGGGCTATGAAGTCAGAGCAGGTGCACAGATCCATTCGAAGATCTGATGGATTTAGATCGGATCAATCGGCAATCTGGAATGAGATCTCCAGCAAGGCCGCAAGGATGGAGGCTGACTCGCCCACCATGGCAATGTCCGAGATGTATGAGAAGAAAAGGGCGTCACTCGATGGCTACATCAACCATTTCCGGCTGGTGGAGATGCAGGTGGGCGCAGTTTTTATGATCAACGGCAAGGTCGTTGGCCTGGACTGTTTTGGCAAGCCTGAAACGTTTTCGAAGGTGTTCAGGAAACTGGTGGAGAGTTATGCGCTGGACGCCATAGATTGGTCAGAACAGGAAAGTTCCGGTAAGGCAC
>JAQYVR010000229.1 GCA_030145395.1 Desulfobacteria bacterium | reverse complement strand
CGAGATGGTGATGCCCGGCGATAGTGTGACGATTTCCGGTGAATTGATCACGCCCATTGCCATGGAAAAAGAGCTCAGATTTGCCATACGTGAGGGCGGTCGCACCGTAGGTGCCGGCGTCATCAGCGAAATCGTGGAATAAGTTGGGTGAATCGCACACGAAGTGAAGCCTGAGCGCTAACACGAATAACGATTTGGCGCCAGGTTGCGCCTGACGGCTTGAGAAGAGCCACTTCGTGTCTGAATAGAGAGTTGGGTACTGACATTATGATTAAGGATCAAAAAATACGGATTCGCATGAAGGCTTACGATCACAGGCTGTTGGACCAGTCAACTGCAGACATTGTTGATACGGCCAGGCGAACAGGCGCCAGAGTTGTGGGCCCAATACCCCTGCCGACCATGATCAACAAGTATTGTGTATTGAGGTCACCGCACAAAGACAAAAAGTCCCGTGAACAGTTTGAGATCCGAACTCACAAGCGTCTTCTGGACATAGTGGATCCTACTCAACAGACAGTGGATGCTCTGATGAAGCTGGATCTTTCGGCTGGCGTGGACGTCGAGATAAAACTCGACTAGGGGCATAGAGCAAAGCACATAGCGCATAGCGGGGGATAGAAGATCAGCTCCGCTTTGCCTCTGGGAAACTGGCTCCGTGCGCCATGCGCTTTGAGCTATGCTGACATCGAGGAACAAAGAGAATGCACAGAGGGCTACTAGGTAGAAAACTCGGAATGTCCAGCCTGTTTTCGCCGGAGGGACAGCAGGTGCCGGTCACGGTACTCGAAGTGGGGCCTTGTGTAGTGACTCAGGTCAAGACTCTGGCCACCGACGGATACGATGCACTGCAGGTAGGATTCGTGGAAAAGCGGGCCAAGCGAATCACCAAACCCGTGCAGGGGCATCTGAAGAAGAGTGGCGGACAGGCGTATGCTTTTCTGAAAGAAATCTCAGTGGATGACCCTTCTGAGTATACCTTGGGCCAGGCCCTGACCATTGATATGTTCCAAGTCGGTGAGCGTGTCGATATAAGCGGTGTCTCCAAGGGCAGAGGCTTTTCTGGTGTTGTAAAACGCTGGGGATTTAGCGGAGGCAAGGCGACTCATGGCTCTATGTTTCATCGGGCCCCAGGCTCCGTGGGGACCTCTGCAACGCCGTCCAAGATTATCAAGGGGCGTAAGATGCCCGGCCATTATGGAAACAGCCGGGTAACAGTGCGGAACTTGGAAATTGTTGATATTCGCCCGGACCAACACCTTTTGATTGTAAAAGGGGCTGTGCCGGGGTGCAGATCTGGGCTGGTTGAAGTGCGAAAACCAAAGTTTACATCGTAGTCATTTGAAACAGAAATGTCGTAATCTCCTGAAACAGGAATAAGTACATGGCCATTCAAGATGTATATAACATAGATGGTGTGAAGGTTTCTGAGATAGATCTATCAGACGAAATCTTCAATGTCCCGGTTAAGCAGCATGTCTTGCATCAAGTAGTCACCATGCAATTGACAAACAGGCGTGCCGGAACTGCTTCTACCAAGGGGCGTTCAGAAAAGCGTGGTGGTGGGCGAAAACCTCACCGCCAGAAGGGTACAGGTCGTGCCCGGGCGGGATCTCGGAGATCTCCTCTGTGGCGCGGTGGGGGCGTCGTATTTGGCCCAAAGCCGCGCAGTTATGTCTACAAGGCGCCCAAAAAAGTTCGCAGGCAGGCCCTGAAAATGGCCCTGACAAGTAAGCTACAGGATAAGGCCCTGATTGTCGTGGACAAACTCAATCTGGAAACGGTCAAGACAAAGCGATTCGTGGAGGCTATGGGAACGCTGAAGACTATGGAGGCATTGATCGTAACAGACAAGAAACTTGAAAACCTTGAGCTTTCCTCGAGGAATGTGCCGAATGTGAAAGTAGTCCGCTCGGAAGGCTTAAATGTCTATGACATTCTCAAGTTTAGGCAAGTTATTTTGCTTGAGCCATCTATAAAACAGCTTGAGGGGAGACTCCTCTCATGAACCCGTATCAGATCATTAAGGGACCGCTCATTACTGAAAAGAGCACCATCCAAAAGGAGTTGAGCAATCAGCTCACCTTTGAGGTGGACCGCAGAGCCAATCGAGTTGAGATAAGGCATGCGGTGGAAAAGATTTTCAACGTTAAGGTGACACAAGTTCGGACCATGCAGATTAAAGGTAAGGTTAAACGGGTTGGTCGGACGCTCGGCAAACGCCGTGACTGGAAGAAGGCTGTAGTGACCTTGGCCAAAGGCGAGAATATTGAGTTCTTCGAAGGAGTGTGATGGTGATTGACGATTGGTTCCTCGCCATAGACGAAGCAATCGACGATCATCAATAATCAATCTGAATGGCTATCCCAATAACTAATAACTCAACTCATAACGGATAACGAATATGGCAATTAGAAAAGTAAAACCTACCTCCCCCGGACGGCGATTTCAGACATATGACGGGTTTGAGGATATCACGAAGTCCCGCCCTGAAAAGAGCCTGGTGCGGGCACTCAAAAAGAGCGGGGGTCGTAATACCGACGGCCGTATGACATGTCGACACCGTGGTGGCGGACATAAAAGGCGTTATCGCGTCATTGATTTCAAGCGTGACAAGATGGATGTTCCGGCAACGGTGGCATCCATAGAATACGATCCCAATAGATCCGCCCGCATCGCCCTGCTCCATTATGCAGACGGAGAAAAACGTTATATCGTGGCCCCCCATAAGCTTTCAGTTAACGACACCATTATTGCCAGCTCTTCAGCCGACATTAAGCCCGGCAATACTCTGCCCCTGCGCGACATACCGCTGGGCACTCTGATCCATAATATTGAGATGCAACCCGGCAAGGGGGCACAGATAGTGCGAAGTGCGGGAACTTATGCCCAACTCATGGCCAAAGAGGGACGGTATGCCCAAGTCAAGCTTGCCTCGAATGAAGTTCGCATGTTTCTGCTTGAATGCAAGGCAACAGTTGGCCAGGTAGGAAACCTGGAACACGAAAATATTTCTCTGGGCAAGGCAGGGCGAAAACGCTGGAAAGGCCGCCGGCCAACGGTACGAGGTGTTGCTATGAATCCGGTGGACCATCCAATGGGTGGTGGTGAAGGAAAAGCGTCCGGAGGTCGGCATCCTTGTTCACCCTGGGGTGTGCCGACAAAGGGGTATAGAACACGAAAGAAGAACAAAGTCAGTAATCGGTACATAGTGAAACGTAGAAAATAGTTGACCACTTAACCAATACAATAGGTGAGGACATGGCGCGTTCGTTAAAAAAAGGGCCCTACATTGAGCCAAAATTGCTCAAGAAGGCGCTTTTGGCTCAGGAAACCGTGAGCCGGGATGTGATTAAGACCTGGTCGAGGCGTTCCACGGTCGTCCCTGAACTGGTTGGCTTGACGCTGGCCGTTCACAATGGGAAAAAGTTCGTTCCGGTATTTGTATCAGAAGATATGGTTGGCCACAAGTTGGGGGAGTTTGCGCCGACAAGGACCTATTACGGACACGCTGGTAGTAAGACAACCCGCTTGAAAGGTAAGTAGTAGAATAGGCCGCTGCTCAAACAGGGATCCCTTTGAAAGATCTCTGGGCACTGGATTGAAAAGGCTCGCATATGGAAGTCAAAGCAGTAGCAAAACATGTCCGAATTTCTCCCACAAAAGTTCGAAAAGTGGGAAGAGTGGTGAAGGGCAAGCCGGTAGAGGACGCCCTGAGTATGTTGGGGTTTATGCCACAGCGCTCGGCTAAGGTCTTGGGGAAGATCATACGTTCGGCAGTGGCTAATGCTGACCAGAAGCCCGATATTGAGGTGGACAACCTGTCCGTTGCAAATATTGTTGTTAACCAGGGACCGAGCTTGAAGCGTTTTCGGCCAAGGGCTATGGGACGGGCCACCAGGATTCTCAAGCGTACCAGTCATATTACGGTCGTCTTAGCGGAAGCATAGCGCAAAAGGAGGTCAGTTTGGGACAGAAGGTCAATCCGACTGGGTTTAGACTAGCGGTTACCAAGTCGTGGGGTTCTCAATGGTTTGCCGGCAAGGATTATCCGAAGTTTATCATAGATGACCATAAGATCCGCCAGTTTTTGAAGAAAAAACTCTATCATGCCGGTATATCGAAAATTGGGATCGAAAGATGGGCTAACCGTATTAGATTGCGCATATATACTGCCCGCCCAGGTATTGTGATTGGAAAAAAGGGCTCGGAGATCGACCAACTCAAGAAGGAGTTGGAGAAGTTGGTGTCACAGGAGTTGGTGATCGACATCCAAGAGGTGAGAAAGCCCGAGGTAGACGCTCAATTGGTGGCTGAAAACATAGCCATGCAGGTTGTAAGGAGGGTCGCCTTTCGCCGGGCCATGAAAAGAAGTGTGGCGTCAGCCATGAGGTTTGGTGCTCAGGGGATCAAGATATCCTGCTCGGGTCGTTTGGGAGGAGCTGAAATGGCCCGTACCGAATGGTATAAGGAAGGAAGAATACCGCTGCACACATTAAGAGCGGATATTGACTACGGGTTTGCTGAGGCCCTCTGCACATATGGAATCATTGGAGTAAAGGTATGGATATTTAATGGTGAAATTCTTGAAAGAGAGGAAGCGGAAGCAATCTAGGAGAATCCTACCATGCTGAGTCCCAAAAAAGTCAAATACCGAAAGCAACAGAAGGGTAGGATGAAAGGACATGCCCATCGAGGGTCAAGTTTAAGCTTTGGTGAGTTTGGACTTCAAGCGATCGAACGTGGGTTTATGACGGCACAACAGATCGAAGCGGCCCGGGTTGCCATGACTCGTCACGTAAAACGGGGCGGAAAGATTTGGGTCCGGGTTTTTCCTGATAAACCGGTTACAAAGAAGCCGGCTGAAACGAGGATGGGAAAAGGCAAGGGTTCTCCTGAGGGTTGGGTTGCCGTGGTACGGCCCGGGAAGATACTCTATGAGATGGAAGGGGTCGGCGTCGATTTGGCAGCAGAAGCTTTTAGATTGGCTTCACACAAACTTCCGTTCAGGACACGCTTGTTGAGACGAGGTGAACGCTCATGAAAGCAAGCGAATTGAGAGAGCTGAGCTTAGAGGAACTGGAGCATAAGTTGTCAGATATGACCCAAGAGCTATTCAATCTAAGATTTCAACGAGCCACTGATCAGCTTGAAAATACAACGATGTTGCGACAAACCAGGCGGGAAATTGCCCGCATTAAGACGGTCCTGAGGGAACAGCAAATAGTGTCGAGTCGCGAATCGCAACATGAATAATCAACGACAAATCGAGACCTAATAAGGGGTACTGCTGAAACATGAAAGATAGGGGACTGAGAAAGAGACAGAGCGGCAGGGTCGTTAGCAATAAGATGGATAAGACGGTTGTGGTGTCCATAGAGAGAATCGTTCAAGATCCTGTGTACAAGAAGTATCTGAAGCGACGGGGCAAATGCGTGGCCCATGATGCCCAGAATATGTGCCAGGTAGGCGACAAGGTGATAATTGTAGAAACCAAACCTCTGAGTAAGACCAAGCGTTGGCGGGTACACGAGGTTGTGGAGAAAGCTCTTTGACAGGGGTATTAGAGAGATGATTCAGACGGAAACCAAGCTACAAGTGGCCGACAACTCGGGTGCCAAAAAGTTGTATTGTATTAGGGTGCTTGGCGGATCCAGGCGGCGGTATGCAGGGATCGGAGATACCATTGTCGTGTCGATAAAGGAAGCCATACCCAATGCCAAAGTCAAAAAGGGAGATGTCATGCGGGCGGTCGTGGTCAGGACGAAAAAGGGATATCGCAGGCCCGATGGTTCCTACATAAGATTTGACGACAATTCCGCAGTACTCATCAATCCTCAGGGAGAACCGATTGGCACGCGTATTTTTGGACCTGTAGCAAGGGAGCTCCGGGCAAAGAAGTTTATGAAGATCATATCGCTGGCTCCGGAAGTATTGTAATCTTAGCCGGACTCAGTAAGGGGAATGGTATGGCAACTGCGAAGTGCCGCATAAGGAAAGACGACAAAGTCAAGGTTATTGCGGGCAAGGAAAAGGGTAAGATGGGCAAGGTTCTGAAAGTCCTTCGGGACAAGAATCGTGTCATCATTGAAAATGTGAACTTTGTTAAGCGTCACACCAAGCCAGGAGGACAAACGCGACAGGGTGGTATTGTAGAAAAAGAGGCTTGGATTCATTCGTCCAATGTGATGTTGATGTGTAACAAATGCATAAATCCTGTCCGCATCAAGATGCAGCGTCTTGAAGATGGCAAAAGTGTCAGGTCATGCAGGAAGTGCGGAGAAATTATCGATACATCGAGCTAAAGAGGGAGTCATGTCGCACTTAAAGACACTGTATAGCAATGAGATAACCCCGAAACTGATGGATCGGTTTGGATACAAGAATGTCATGCAGGTCCCTAAACTGACCAAGATTGTGTTGAACATGGGGCTGGGTGAAGCAATTCAAAACATCAAGGTGCTCGATTCATCGGTTCAAGAACTGGGTTTGATTACCGGGCAAAGGCCTGTTGTCACCCGTGCCAGGAAGTCGATTGCCGCCTTCAAACTCCGGGCTGGTATGCCCATAGGATGCAAGGTGACGCTGCAAGGGCCTCGGATGTATGATTTCTTCAACAGGTTGGTTAACGTCGCCCTGCCAAGGGTACGAGACTTTCGAGGAATTTCTCCAAAGGGCTTTGATGGCAGGGGTAGCTATTCCCTAGGGATTAGAGAACATATCATATTCCCGGAAATAGAATATGACAAGATAGACAAGATCAAGGGGCTAAATATCACTGTTGTAACTAGTGCCCGAACTGACGAGGAAGGCATGGCCCTGCTTCAGTTGATGGGAATGCCTTTCAGCACCTGAGAAAGGGGGCATTTTGGCAAAGAAGTCGTTGATGGTGAAGGCAAAACGTAAGCCTCGGTTTAGTGCCCGGGCGTACTCAAGATGTCCTATTTGCGGTCGACCCAGGGCGTTCATGAGAAAATTCGGCATCTGCCGAATATGTTTTAGAACCATGGCGCTGAGGGGAGATCTGCCCGGAGTCATAAAATCGAGTTGGTAACGAAAGCGATGTGAGCTAAAGATGCCCCCGGCCCGTTGGGCCTACGCCCCGGAGGGAGCACTTGAAGGAACTTTTTTTGATCGGTTTTATTCCCGTAACTTTAGACACTTTCAACTTTAGTTCACTGTAGGCTTTCTGTTATTGACCAATGACCCTGCTAAAGGAGACAAGCGATGCCAGTTACAGATCCTTTGTCTGATATGCTAACACGTATCAGAAATGCCAATATTGCCAGACATGGCAAGGTGGACATTCCCGCGTCCAAGATCAAAATCAGTGTGGCTAAGATCTTAAAAGACGAAGGCTATATTAAGAATTTTAAGCTCATCAAGGATAGAAGACATGGGATTCTAAGAATCTATTTGAAATACGATGAGCTTAACCAAGGAGTTATTACTAACCTCAAGCGCATGAGCAAGCCGGGAAGGCGCCTCTATGTGAAAGGGAAAGACATTCCTCCCATCCTGAATGGAATGGGGATTTCTGTTTTGTCCACGTCAAGAGGCGTTCTCGCTGATCGTGAAGCAAGAAAGGCAAATGTCGGCGGTGAACTGCTTTGCAGTATCTGGTAAGTCGGCAGACAGCCTGTCCGGCCAACAAAGGGTGAAAAGGGTACAATAACAATGTCTCGAGTGGGAAAACAACCGATTTCAATACCAGATGAGGTTAACATTGCCTATGAAAGTCATCGGCTCAGGGTAAAGGGGCCAAAAGGGGAGTTGTCTCGCGTCATACACGCTGACGTGGATCTTGATGTTAAGGATAGTTTCATTAATGTCATTATATCGGGCAAGACGAAGCGGACCGGGGGACTTCAGGGACTTACACGAACGTTGATAGCCAATATGGTGGTCGGGGTTACGCAGGGTTTCCAACGTGTGCTCGAGATCAACGGTGTTGGTTATCGGGCTGATCTTAAGTCAGATGTCTTGACCCTGTCTCTGGGCTTCTCCCACCCTGTGATCTACAGACTTCCTCAGGGCATATCGGCCACTGCTGACAAGAATAGAATAGTTTTGTCTGGGATTGATAAAGAGCTCCTGGGAGCCACTGCGGCCACCATTAGGAGATTTAGAGGGCCAGAACCTTACAAGGGTAAGGGGATCAAGTATATGGAAGAGCAAATTAAACGCAAGGCTGGAAAATCAATAGGATCAGTAGGGAAATAAGCATGAGTCCTTTGTCCAAGAAAAAACAGGCCAGTTTGAAAAGAAAAAGACGTGTGCGAAAAAAGATATTTGGAACCCAGGAACGGCCCCGCTTAAGTGTCTTCAGGAGCGCGAGACACATGTATGCCCAGATTGTGGTGGACACAACGGGTCATACCATGGCCTCGGCCTCCACTCTTGATAAGGAGGCACGGGAGCATCCAAAGTTTGAAAACAAGGTGGACGCAGCACACTTCGTGGGAAGGCTTGTTGCGCGGAGGGCTATTGATAAGGGAATTTCCAAGGTTGTATTTGACCGAAATAGCTTCGCGTATCATGGCCGGGTTCAGGCAATGGCTGCAGGAGCTCGTAAAGAGGGTCTAGATTTTTAGCAAGGAGGAAGGCTATTGGTTCGCAGAGACATAGAAGAAATTCAGCTCATAGAAAAGGTTGTTCATATAAGCCGCACGGCCAAAGTGGTCAAAGGAGGCCGCCGTTTCAGTTTCAGTGCCGTTGTCGTTGTTGGTGACGGAGGCGGTAAGGTTGGAAGTGGTTTGGGGAAGGCTAATGAGGTTCCCGTGGCCATTCGCAAGGGGATTGACTGTGCCAAAAAGAACATGATCGAAATTCCACTGGTCAACCAGACCATTCCATATGAGGTTATGGGGAAATATGGCGCCGGCTTGGTCCTACTGAAACCTGCTTCTGAAGGAACTGGCGTTATTGCTGGCGGGGCAGTCCGGGCCGTAGTAGAGGCCGCAGGGGTGCAGAACATTTTGACCAAATGCATTGGATCTCACAACCCGCATAATCTTGTGAAGGCCACGCTGAACGGTTTTAGTCAACTCCGCAGTCGCGAAACGATTGCTGCCAGGCGCGGCAAGGATCCTGCTGAAATATAGTGTAGTAATATCTCGTGCCGGAATTGAGGATTACATGTCTAAGATACTTAGCATAACGTTGAAGAAGAGTATGATAGGTAAACCGGAGAAACACCGAAGGGTGATCCAAAGTCTGGGATTAAGGAAGTTGAACAGTACGGTTGCCTTGAAAGATACGCCCACGGTCCGGGGAATGATTCGAAAAGTTTCTCACATGTTGGCAGTGGAGGAAAAAGCCCATGAAACTAAATGAGCTGTCGCCCCCTAAAGGAGCGCGTAAGGCTGTAAAACGGCTTGGACGCGGACCGGGTTCAGGGCACGGCAAGACTGCGTGCAGGGGAAGCAACGGCCAGAAATCGCGCTCTGGTGGCAACATAAGACCTGGATATGAAGGTGGACAAATGCCTCTGCAGCGTCGCTTGCCCAAGCGTGGATTCACCAATATCTTCAAAAAAGAATATGTAATTGTCAACATACGTGACCTGGGACGGTTTGAGAAAGGTGCGGTGGTGGACAAGGCCGCGCTTATGGAGGCAGGCCTGGTAAGACGAAATTCAGATAGCATAAAACTTTTGGGCCAAGGTGTAATCGACTACCCCCTGGTACTGAAGGTGGACCGGTGCAGCAGGTCAGCAAGGGAAAAGCTTGAGGCTGCCGGTGGTAAGGTAGAAGTCATTTGATCGTTTGGAAATTTGTTTTGTTCGTTCGAAGTAGTTGCTTTGAAATTCGAAATTCGTATTTAGCAGGGCTAATCGCACCCGTGAGAAAACCTGGCAGGTAGATATGGTCGGTGGCTTTCAAAACATCTTTAAGATTCCGGAGCTAAAGAAGCGTATCCTGGCTACCTTCGCCCTGTTGATGGTATATCGCATCGGATGTGCGGTACCAACGCCAGGCATCGATGGAGATGCCCTTGCCACTTTTTTTGCCCGTGCCAAGGGAACGCTGTTGGGGTTGTTTGACATGTTTTCGGGTGGTGCCCTTGAGAGGCTCTCTGTCTTTGCTCTTGGGATCATGCCGTACATTAGTGCCTCGATCATATTGCAGCTGCTGACCGTGGCCGTTCCCCATCTGGACAGACTATCCAAGGAGGGTGAATCAGGGCGGAAATAGATTACGCAGTATACCCGTTACGGCACAGTTGTTCTGAGCATAATCCAGGGCTTCGGAATCAGCATCGGGCTCGAGAGCATGAGCGCACCCGGTGGCGCACCGGTGGTTGCCTATCCCGGGTGGGGCTTTCGTTTGATGACAGTGCTTACGCTGACAGCAGGCACGGCCTTTATCATGTGGCTTGGGGAACAGATAACAGAGCGTGGAATTGGCAATGGGATATCCCTGATCATATTTGCAGGTATTGTAGCACGTATGCCGAGTGCAATCGGCAATACCTTTCGTTTGATGAAAACCGGTGAGATGGGAGCCTTTTTAGTGCTGGTGATGGGTGTGTCGATGGTCGTTGTCGTAGGGATTATCATATTTATGGAGCGGGGTCAGCGGCGGATTCCGGTGCAATATGCCAAACGGATTGTTGGCCGCAAGATGTACGGCGGCCAGAGCACCCACCTCCCCCTTAAGATTAATACGGCGGGCGTCATTCCGCCCATTTTTGCGTCTTCTATCATTATGTTTCCAGCCACGATAGCCAATTTCATAAAGGTTCCGTGGATGCAAAGCATTGCCCAGGCCATGACACCGGGTGGCGTCGTGTACAACCTTGTGTATGTGGGGTTTATCATCTTCTTCTGTTATTTCTATACCGCCGTTACGTTCAACCCGGTTGATGTGGCTGACAATATGAAAAAGTACGGGGGCTATATCCCCGGAATCAGGCCCGGCAAGCGCACGGCTGACTATATAGACAAGGTGCTCACACGCATAACTTTTGGCGGAGCCCTTTATGTGTCCGCGGTTTGTGTGCTGCCGACGATATTGATTGCCAGGTTCAATGTTCCTTTCTACTTTGGAGGTACTGCCCTTTTGATCGTCGTGGGCGTCGCCATAGACACTATCAGTCAGATGGAGAGCCACATGCTGGCTAGACACTACGAAGGTTTCATGAAAAAGGGGGGTGCCATCAAGGGAAGACGTTGACATGGTCATCTTGAAGTCTCCAAATGAGATTGAAAAAATCCGACAGAGCAATGTCATAGTTGCAGAGATTCTTGAAATCCTGCAGCAAGAAGTAGAACCTGGCACCAATACAATGGAACTAGACCAGATTTCCGAGGAACTTGCCCTTGATAGCGATGCTAAGCCTGCTTTTAAGGGATATCGAGGCTATCCATATAGCCTGTGTGCATCAGTGAATCAGCAGGTTGTCCACGGTTTTCCATCCAAGCATCCCCTTAAGGAGGGGGATATACTTAGCATGGATTTCGGCATTTCTTATCAAGGATATTATGGAGATGCGGCCATTACCGTTCCTGTGGGCAAGGTATCTCCGGTTGCGCAGCAGCTGATGGCGACCACTAAAGAGGCCCTTTTCTCGGGCATTGAGCAGGCAGCACCAGGTAAGCGTTTGTCTGATATTTCTCACGCTATACAGAGCCGGGCTGAGGCAGTCGGGTTCTCAGTTGTCAGGCAATTTGTGGGACATGGCATAGGGAAGGCTTTGCATGAGGACCCTCAGGTACCTAACTATGGTAAACCGGGCCTGGGGATTCGCTTGAAGCCCGGCATGGTCATCGCTATTGAGCCGATGGTGAATGCTGGCGGTTATGAGGTAAAGACCCTCGACGATGGATGGACAACAGTGACAAAAGATGGGAGTCTGTCTGCCCATTTCGAACATACCGTCGCAATAACAGAAGAAGGACCGGTCATTCTGAGTGCTGCCAACGGGAGCCAGTAAGTGCTCCAAAAAGAACCGACCCAGTGAGGAAAAGATGAAAGTAAGGTCGTCAGTAAAGAAGATATGCACCAAGTGCAAGATTGTTCGTCGCAAGCGGGTAGTAAGAGTGATTTGCGAGAACAAAAGACATAAGCAAAGGCAAGGTTAAATCAAACACGGAATGCGGTTTTCGGATTGAAATCGTAAACCGGTTAACGAAGAAACCCATAACGAAAGCACAGGGAGGTAAATGATTTGGCACGGATTGCAGGCGTTGACTTGCCTAGAAATAAACGGGTCGAGATAGGTCTGACTTATATTTACGGGATTGGACGCAATACATCGAAGAAGATATTACATGAGGCCGGTGTAGACCTTGATACTAATACAGATCATTTAAGAGAAGACCAGGTCACGGCCATCCGTAAGATCATTGATAGCAAGTGCAAAGTTGAAGGAGAGCTTCGCACCGAAATTTCTATGGACATAAAACGACTCATGGAACTTGGGTGCTACCGCGGTCTCAGGCACCGAAAGTCACTCCCGGTTCGAGGCCAGCGAACGAGCACCAACGCCAGGACCCGTAAGGGACCACGTCGTACTGTCGCAGGCAGGAGAAAGAAATAAGGAGGCAAATACATACGCCATGGCAAAGCCCTCTCGAAAGAAAAAAGAAAAGAAGCACATCCTTAACGGGATAGCCCATGTTCAGTCTACCTTTAACAATACTATCGTGACCATCACTGATCCCGTAGGTAATGTGGTGGCATGGTCGAGTGCTGGGACCCAGGGTTTCAAGGGTTCGCGGAAAAGTACTCCTTTTGCTGCTCAGCTAGCAGCGGAGGATGCCGCCAAGAAGGCCATGGAGCACGGGATGAGAAACGTTGAGGTCTATGTAAAAGGCC
The DNA here is from genome assembly GCA_030145395.1 of Desulfobacteria bacterium. Classification (GTDB taxonomy): domain Bacteria; phylum Desulfobacterota; class Desulfobacteria; order Desulfobacterales. The sequence continues at coordinate 22,443 of JAQYVR010000229.1, read as the reverse complement.
CGGGGGCCGGCCGGGAGGCTGCTTTGCGCGCCCTTCAGGCAACAGGATTTAATGTCGTTTTGATCAAAGACGTAACCCCCATTCCGCACAATGGGTGTCGCCCACCCAAGCGGCGCAGGGTGTGAAAGGAGGAGTATTTTGGCACGACATACCGGTTCCGTGTGCAGGCTGTGCCGACGCGAAAACCTGAAGATGTTTCTTAAGGGAGACCGATGTTATTCTGACAAATGTGGCTTTGACCGCAGAGGTTATCCCCCAGGCCAGCACGGGCAGCGACGGCGGAAGTTCTCGGACTACGGCATCCAACTTCGGGAGAAGCAGAAAGTCAAGCGTATGTATGGTTTGCTGGAAGGTCAGTTTCATGGTTCGTTCAGCAGAGCGGAACGTGCCAGGGGCATAACAGGTACTAACCTCTTGATATTTCTGGAACGCCGTCTGGACAATGTAGCCTATCGTTTGGGATTCGCTAATTCCCGGGCACAGGCCAGGCAGTTTGTGCGTCACAACCACTTCACGGTCAATGGCACAAAGATGAACATTCCGTCTTATCTGGCAAAAGTAGGTGACCTTATAGAGGTCCGGGAAAAGAGTCAAAAACTGGCCGTCATTTCCGATGCCATGGATGCTGTGGTGCGACGCGGTATTCCCGCGTGGCTTGAACTTTCAAAGCAACATTTCAAGGGAACGGTCAAGGCTTACCCCACGCGGGAAGAATTGACAATGCCGATTCAGGAGCAATTGATCGTTGAGCTTTATTCTAAATAGTGGGATGAGGCACGCAATACCGATTCATACCCTATGTTAACACAAAGCAAATTCGGAGATTAAGTATGCCCTCAAATGAACTCATGTACTTGAACTGGCGTGAGATGATCAGACCTGGTAGCGTGGATATCGCTGGCAATACGCCGTCCTATGCAAAATTCGTGTGTCAGCCGTTGGAACGGGGTTTCGGCATTACCCTAGGCAATGCGCTCCGTAGAATCCTCCTTTCCTCACTTCATGGGGCTGCCATTATCTCAGTAAAGATAGAAAATGTCATGCACGAGTTTACGTCTATACCTGGCGTGCTCGAGGACGTATCCGAGGTTATGTTGAATCTCAAAGAAGTCCGCCTCCGAATGCCCGATTCAGGGCCGAGGGAGTTCCGGATCGAAGCCTCGGGGAAATGTGAGGTTAAGGCAGGAGATATAACCTCAGATGGTGATTTTGAGATACTAAACCAGGATCTTCATATTGCGACCCTTGAAGGGAACGCCAAACTGGATATGACAATGACTGCCAAGGTTGGCAAGGGTTATGTGTCGGCCGACATGAACAAGGGAGAAACCGACCCCGTTGGCACTATACCCATAGATGCCGTGTTTTCACCCATCAAGCGGGTTAACTACGTGGTCGGACATGCCCGGGTTGGTCAGAGGACGGATTATGATAAACTCACCCTTGAGATATGGACTGATGCCAGCGTTTTGCCGGAAGACGCCGTGGCATATGCTGCGAAGATACTCAAAGAACAGATGAACATATTTATCAACTTTGATGAACGAGCAGAGCCTGAGCCTGAACCTGAAGGGCGAGAACCAGAGGAAAAACCCCTGAATGAAAACCTTTATCGTAGCGTTGAGGAGCTGGAACTTTCGGTTCGCTCTGCCAACTGCTTAAAGAATGCGAATATACGATATATCGGGGAATTGGTGCAGAAGACCGAGGCCGAGATGCTCAAAACCAAGAATTTTGGCAGGAAATCACTCAATGAAATTAAGGAGGTCCTGACCGAAATGGGGCTGACCCTTGGCATGAAACTTGAGAACTTTGTCCAACCCGAGGAAGACAGTCAGGAAGAAAGCAACGATACATGAGACACCGAAAAGCAGGGAAAAAACTGAACCGTACAGGAAGCCATCGAAATGCTATGTTTCGTAACATGGTGACCTCCCTTTTCGAACATGGCCGGATTCAGACAACGGATGCCAAGGCCAAGGAGTTGAGACGCTGGGCTGACCGTATGGTTACCTTGGCCAAAAGAGGTGATCTCCATGCACGACGGCAGGCGCTGGCGGTCATGAGAGACAAGACAGTGGTACATAAGCTTTTTGAAGAAGCCGCTGATCGTTTTGGTGACAGAGTCGGAGGTTACACTAATGTAGTTAAAATAGGCCGGCGGCGTGGAGATGCAGCCCCTATTTCATTGGTAGAGCTTCTCGCACCAAAAGAAAAGAAAGAGCCGAAGAAGAAAAAGACCAAAGCGACCAAAAAGGCTGCGGAAAAAGCCACAAAGAAAGCACCCGCAAAAGCAAAGCCTAAGAAGGTTGAAACTGAGGATAAGGTAGTAGAGAAAGCGGCTTCTGAAAAGGCGAAAGAGGCAGCTTCTGAGTCAGAAGCCGAACCGCAGAAAAAAGCAAAGGGGAAAAAGACCAAAATTACAGAAGCCCCGGAACCCGCGCCAAAAGAGGATGAGGACAAAGAATAGACAACGCCTCAGAAGCCCTTAGGCTTTCCGTCGCGTTGTGGCAGATAAGAGAAAGAGGCTGATAGTTCAGCCTCTTTTTTTTGTTCAAGTTGAGAAATCATCGCCATCCAATATCTACGATTATGTAAGGATGTCTTGAGTCGAGACATACCCGAAAAAGCCCGTTTTTCGTCCCCAAGCCGATTTCGATATGGTTTTCATGTCTTGATGGATGAGAATTCCGGCAAGGTGTTCTTAAATGAAATTTGCAAGCATTGACTCATCTTTTAACAAGGCGATGTCTAACGAGATATTCTAAGGCGACTTCCTCTGGTTCCATCATGTCGATGTCCACCCTCGAATTGAGTCCCTGCCATGTCTTTTGACATTCAGACACGACCTGTGGTGTAGCGTCTTGGCCTCCACCTGGAAACGTTCCCACAAGCTCGTTAAGGGCGTGTGCAATCTCAGGATGCTTATCAAGAACTTGCTTGCGGACGTAAGGGGTTAAGTCGTAAGGCGGGAAGAATGATCTGTCGTCTGAATATACGTGCCAGCCATACTTTGCTATGGAGGCATCCGTGCCAAAAACCATGGCCACCTGCGTCTGATGGGCTTTTAAGGCGATCAGTGCAACACCGGGCGTCCCAGTCTTTAGACTATCCTTTGCAACCACAAAGTTGTAGAAGTTCTGTAAAGACGGGAGGCCGTCCGGGCGAACAGAGAATTCGAAGTTGACAAAGGTTGTGATCTTTCCGGGTTTTTTTTGGTAAAGCTGTGCCAGTTCGGATAATGTTTCCAAACGGTATTTCCTGGCAAATTCAGACCAGGATGCCAAGGCATAAGTGTTGTTGTTCCAGATTGGATTCAACCAGACAAACCCTTTCTTCTCATCCTCGCTTTTGACGAGCTTGTACAACTCTGCATGACCCGTCCCCGGTTTGTACTTATGTTTGAGGTGAACCATCCAAGCCGTTCCTGTATAGTCAGCGCAGATGTCAATATCACCGAATTCCATGCCCGCCCTCAGAGCCATAGAGGTGAGATCGGATTTCAATTCAACATTGAACCCCCGATCTTCCAAGACCTGCTTTATCAGCTGACCTATGATGTATTGTTCGGTGAAGTTCTTGTTACCTACGACAATGTGCTTTGCAGCCGCCTCTATATATGGCGGTCTATACATTACGAGGACAAGCGCAACGAGTACAACGACCTTGATCCACCTGCTTCTGTCCATTATTTGCCTCCTCAACAACTCAGTTTGTCCTCAGGCCCCGTGGAGTCATCCATTTCTCCATGCACTCCAAGAGGAATCCTAATGTAATTGCCATGGCAGCTGTAGGCGCCGCTCCCTGGAGGATAATCAGAACTTCACGCGCGAAAACCCCTGTCAACGTTATTTTGCCTAGCCCTGCTCCGCCCACAAGAACCGCAAGTTCCGCGGTTCCCACCGTGATAACAGTAGAGATTCTGATGCCAGCCATTATTACTGGTCTAGCCAAGGGGAGTTCTATCCTCCGGGCGATTTGGAGTCTGTTCAATCCCATACCCTTGGCAGCTTCCACCACGGCAGGATCGATGTTTCTGATACTTGCATAAGCGTTGCGTATTATGGGAAGAATTCCGTAGATCACCAGCGCCACGATTGCTGACCGTAAGCCAAAGCCCAAGATCGGGGCCATGATGGCAATGACGGCGAGACTAGGTATTGTCTGACCTACGCTGGCCCCACCAATGACAGGGGTGGCCAGCTTGTGGAGGCCCGGTCGAGTGACCAGAATGCCCAAAGGTACACCAATAGCAGTTGCTATGCATACGGCTATGAAGACCATCTCCAGGTGAGCCCATGCGTTGTAAAACAGATCACCGTAGGTGAAGGTACTATAGATCCCTACCTTGCCCAGGCTTGTTACCCAGACAGTTACCCCGATTAGAATCGCCAAAAGACATACCAGAGCGCCGCGATGTCTCATTCAGTGCTTTCCTTGTGGACGGCTTTTCTCAATGCTGTCTGAACACCCTCAAAGGTCAAGACACCTTCCAACCGCTCATGCTGGTCGACAACAGCAAGCACCTTCAGACCACTGATTAACATCTGAGAAAGGGCTTCACTCAGAACAGCATCACCAGTAACCCAGTTTGACGACACAGTGATGATCTGGCTAACGGTGTGGCCTTTGACCAAATGCGAGCTAATAACCCATCCCAAGAACTTTCTGTCGTCGCTAATGACCGCCAGCCAATCGATTCCTTCTTCCTCCATCTGTTTCCGAACAGACTCGACACCTGCGTCAAGTGTAACGGTCGCGGGGGAGTCCCACATGGCCTCCCTCGCACGGATTAGTTGCAGGCCTTTCAGTCCACGATCGGAACCAACAAAGTCTTCTGCAAACCTGTTCTTCGGCCTGTAAAGGAGATCGGCAGGTGAGGAGTGTTGCACAAGCTGACCTTCTTTCATCAAGGCTATGCTGTCAGCCATCTTGACGGCTTCATAAATGTCATGGGTCACAAATATGATGGTCTTATTGAGTTCCTTCTGGATCCTCAAGAATTCGTTCTGTAAATCGATTCGGGTAACCGGATCGATAGCTCCAAAGGGCTCATCCATGAGGAGAATTGGAGGATCGGCGCCGAGTGCTCTGGCTATCCCTATCCGCTGACGCTGTCCGCCGGACAGCTCTTTAGGATACTTGTTTATGAATTCATCAGGGGGCATTCTCAAAAGTCGCAGAAGTTCAAGGACGCGCTTGGTTCGGTCAGCTTTTGTCCAACCCTTGAGGGCGGGGACGGTGGTTATGTTCTCAGCCACGGTCATGTGAGGGAAAAGCCCAACTTCCTGGATGGCATAGCCGATATTCCTGCGTAGCTCGTTCTCGTTAACGCTGACATGGTCCACGCCATTCACGTATATCTTTCCGCTGGTTAAGGGGATCAGTCGATTGATCATCTTCATCGTGGTCGTTTTCCCGCAACCTGAAGGTCCCAACAGCACGCACAGCTCTCCTCTTTTGACATCAAGGCTAACCTCCCTGACTGCCTTTGTGCCGTCAGGATAAATCTTGGTTACTCTCTCCAGTTTTATCATTGGCAGCTTATCTTGTCAGTCCTTTGGATGTGACGAAGCGTTCCAATAAGGCCATAGAACCATCGACCAGCAAGGCGAGCACCGAGACAGACACGCCTCCGATGATAATCAAATCCATTCTTGCGTTTCTCAGTCCGCGAAATATAGGTACTCCAAATCCCCCAGCACCAAACAGGGCGGCGATCGTGGCAATCCCAATGATGAGCACCATGGCGTTTCTCAAGCCGGCGAATATGACAGGAAGGGCCATTGGCAGCTTGATCTTGAAAAGCACCTGCCGTTCGCTCATCCCCATACCTCTACCGGCCTCGATCAACTCAGGGTCAACCTGGCGGAGAGCTATGTAGGTATTTCGCAGTATTGGTAACTGACCGTAGACAATCAGTGTCACAACAGCGGGAAGGAAGCCAATAGCGCTCAGCCCCATACGGCCGAGCAGGAGCATAAGCAGCCCAAAGAGAGCCAGGCTTGGAACAGTCATCATAATCTCGGCAAAGTAAAGCACCAGATCGGCAACCCGTTCTCTTTCTTGCCCTGACATGAATATCGCAAACACAATGCCAATAACGGCTGCAGTCCCGATGGCAACTCCACTGATCAAGAGGTGCTCAACGGCCCACTTTGCGACCAAGTCCAAATGCTGACCTGCAAATTGATAGGCTTCTAACATGAATGTCCATCCGGTTGAGCAAAGGGGACACATCAAGTCATATATGTCACATATTCAACATGTTATGACAACAAGAACTTCTTGGCCATACGTCCTGTGGCCAAGCAGCTGGATTCAAGAATTCTGTTGCTCCTATAATTCTTCCATGCTAATTAGTTATATTAACCGAATATTTCAACTGAAATCTTTCTTGCATGGGAAAGACTCAATGTCAAAACATAAACAAACCGCACCCCACAATAGTCGTCCCGGCACCCCGCATGATTTGGTAAGAGACATTGTCTACCAAATCCGCAGGCTCATGCAGGCGAGGGAGCTCTATACCAAGGAACTCAGCAAGCATTACCAAGTAAGCGCTCCCCAGCTTAACTGCTTGCTCGCGCTTTACGAAAACGGTCCTTTACCTTCTTCCCACATTGCCCGAATAATCATGGTTAAGTCGAGCACGCTTACTGGAATCATTGATCGTCTCGAACTGAAAGGACTTGTGACGAGGCTGAGAAATTCTCCGGACCGAAGGGTAATCAACATTCAGTTGACAAAAGAGGGCCGCAGGCTTGCCAAAAACGCACCTCCTCCAATTCAACAAAAGATCGTGGACGGCCTGAAAAAACTTCCCAAAAAAGAGGCAGAGCAGATCGTCCGTGGCCTCAACACGCTCACCCAGATGCTCGACGTGCAGGACTTGCCAGTCGAGTGACTCCCTGCGATATGCTGTTGGTACTCGCCGCGTTTCTGAGCGCAAGCAATTCTTCCAAAAATCCTCCCATGTTACGTTTGGTTCGCCTCTAACACTACTACCCGGACTTGAGTCGGGGGTAAGAGGGTTGACAAACTGTCAATACTATAGTATACAGTTTCAATTCAAATAGTTTCAGCTAACATAACTTTAACACCATTTGTTCTAACACAAATGAGCTAAGAGCCAAGCACTGCGATCTTGTTGGCCAACCCACAGGTTGTGTCTTGCCCAACATCTTCAAGTGTAGGCAATAGGTGGTTCGATGCTCAGAACGGTTTGGAATGGAGGCAATAAACATTAATTCGAGCATGGAAAGATGTGCGTTCTCCAGGCTCTTGAGTACAAGAGGACACGAAAGCTTCTCCTGTTCGCTTCGTACTAAGATAGAAAACTGCAAGCGAACATTGAGGAAGTTCCTGGAGCCCCAACTACACCATCGGATGCAAGGTATCGACAGGATTGAGATAGAATCTGTTGGCTTGCAAGGAGGCACGACGTTTCGGAGCCGTAAGCTTGCCCAAGTGTTAAAGGATTCGGAAGAGATCATCTGCTTTATAGCTACTCTCGGAAGTGGTCTGGACCGAGAAATTGGACGCCTTATGGCTGAAAAGCGCCTTTCAGAGGCATACGTCTTGGATGCCATGGGTTCGGTAGCGGTTGAAGATATGGTTGAGCAGTTTTACCAACGCAAGCAAATCGAATTTGCAGCAGAGAATAAATCGGGGACTCTGCGTTTCAGCCCAGGATATTGCGATTGGCCTGTTACCGAGCAAAAGCAGCTCTTCGGCCTGTTCGGCTCAGAGCACACGGGGGTGGAACTCCTCGATTCCTGCCTTATGACGCCACGGAAATCAATCTCAGGTGTCTTCGGATTGTTTCATAGTACAAATACCCACCTTGATTCCGCTTATAATCCCTGCCGGGACTGCAAAAAGACAGATTGCATGGCAAGAAGAAGCTAGAAAGGGTTCTGGCTATTGATATGTGTCACTAGCCGAGCAAGGATCAATCTATGAAGAGAGTAAGAAGAGGTTTACCAGGAGGGCAATACAAGCCCCTGACCGATGAGGATGTTCTGCGAATACACGAGACCAGCCTCAAGGTTTTTGATGAGATTGGCATCCAGGTAAACTTTGCTCCGGCAAGGGAGCTGTTTCGCGCTGCGGGTGCAGACGTGGATGAGACCAGTGCAATTGTGAAGATCCCTACAGGTCTAGTTGAGGAACTTATCCACAGAGCCCCGCCTGTTGTCAAGCTCTGCGGGCGGGAAGAGAACGGTGCGCTCGACTGTGAAGTGGGTGGCAAAGATGTCTATTTGGGTACAGGGGGCACTGCGTTAAACGTGCAGGATCCGGGGAGCCAAGACTCCCGCAGAGCAACACTTCAGGATGTCGTGGATATGGCCCGCATGGTAGATGCGCTCGACAACATTCAGTTTTTTATGCTCAACGTCTATCCTAATGACTTGCCGGCCGAAGAGGTGGACGTGAACCGGTTTGGCGCCGCCTTGAACCGCACGCGGAAACATGTAATGGGTGGCGTGTATACAAGAGAAGGCGTGAAGAACGTTATAAAGATGGCTGAGATGATAGCCGGATCCCCCGAGAAGCTTAGGGAACGGCCGTTCATATCCATGGTAACTTGTATTATCAGCCCTTTTAAAATCGATGAGCACTATGCTCAGCTCACTATGGAAGCGGCTCATAACGCCATCCCGGTAGTCGTCCCAACAGAGCCCCTTTGCGGCGCCACAGCTCCCATTACCTTGGCCGGCAACCTGGTGGTGCAGAACGTGGACACTCTCTCTGGTGTTATGCTGGCCCAGCTCACGAATCCTGGCACGCCGACTCTATATGGATGCATTTCGTCCATCACTGACTTGCGGGACATGAAATATTTGTCCGGAGCCATAGAGATGGGGCTCATGAATGCTGCTGCAGCTCAGATGGCTCAGTTCTACTTGCTTCCATATTATGCGACAGCAGGGATGTCTGATTCCAAGGTAACCGATGCACAGGCAGGGTATGAGTCTGCCATGACCAGTCTCATGGTTGCTCTAGCCGGAGGAAACCTTATACATGATGCGGCCGGATTTTTGGAATTCTGTATGACTGCCTCGTACGACAAACTGGTGATCGACAACGAAATCATAGGCATGGTCATGCGGGCTGTGGAAGGCATCCGGGTAGATGATGAGACCCTTGCCTTTGATGTGATCAAGAAGGCAGGACCAGGAGGGCATTTTGTATCTGCGCGCCATACGCGGCGTCATATGCGCTCAGAGCAATATCTTCCACAGTTGAGCGACCGGGACGAGCGGAGCAAATGGGAGGCAGCGGGGGCAAAAGATGCTAAGGCCAGGGCTGCTGAAAAGGCCAGGGAAATCCTCGATCAACCGCTGCAAACAACGATTCCGTCAAGCATAAGAGAGCAGATTAAGGGAGAGATTCCTGGATTGCGATCCTTTGTCATGGACTGAATCCGAGGAGCAAGACGTGATTATTATAGGGGAAAAGATCAATGCCAGCCTGCCCGGCATCAAGGAGATCATAGAGAGTCGGGACACTCCAGCACTGCTGGAACTGGCAACGAGTCAAGCGGCTGCAGGCGCCGGTTTTATCGACGTGAATGTGGGCACAGGCGTAGGATCTTCCCAGGATGAAATTTTTTCCATGGAATGGGCCGTTCAAGTAATCCAGGGGCGGGTGGACACTCCCCTTTGCATCGACAGTGCCGATCCTGTGGTTCTTGAGGCAGGGCTTAAGGCCCGAAACGGAAAGCCAAGCCTCATTAATTCGACCAAAGCAGAGGAGAAAAACCTGAAACAGGTGGTCTCGTTGGCCAGTGATTACCAGAGTCACATAGTTGGTCTTGCTATGGACGAGACAGGCATCCCCGCGACGGTTGAAGAACGTGTCCGCGCCTGCGAAAAGATAGTCAGTGCTTGCGACAAACACGGTGTACCTCTGGAGAACGTATATTTCGATCCGCTGGTTCTACCAGTTAGCACGGACATCAAACAGGGATTGGTGACACTAAATACCCTTGGCGTGATCAAGGAGAAGTTTCCAGCAGCTAAGACGGCCATGGGGCTCTCAAACGTGTCCTACGGCCTGCCCGGCAGGTCCATGCTCAACACGGCCTTTTTGCACATGGCCGTCTACGCCGGCTTGGATGCCGCTATTATGGACCCGCTCGACAAAAGACTGGTCAGTGCGATCACGGTGGCCGAGGCCTTGACAGGCAAAGACCGGTATTGTCGGCGCTATACAAAGAGCTTGCGAGGCAAACATTGAGCAAGCCAACTGGGAGTTGGTTGCGCATTTTCCGCTGTCTCCAGTGACTATTTTCCGGTGTTTGTAGCGCCATAAGGGGAAAAACAAAGAAAGATTTGAGGATCGGAGGACGCCCGTGTCAGAAGAATACAGGAAAGGCACCCCTGTCAAACCGTATGAACGACTGAGTCGTGAGCAGGTGATGTGGATAGATGATGCCTCTATGCAGATTTTGGCTGATCCTGGGATCTGGTGTTACAACAGGCGGGCCGCTGAGCTCTTTAAAGCTCATGGAGCAACCGTATGGGAAGAGAGCGACTCTCACCCATGTTGGAGAGTAACTTTTCCCTCTGGACTTATCAAAGAGGCCGTCATGAAGGCGCCAAGTCAGATCGTTCTCGGGGCCAGAAATCCAGAAAATCGATTGCTGCTTGATGCAGATGTGCCTCGCGTGTATTTCGGCTCGGGTTCTGAGGCCAACATATGGATAGAAACTGAGATGGCCGAATTCGTGGCTATGGATGAGCCCGATACCAAAGTCAAGCTTCCTAGGTTCAAGGAAATCAGAGGCACTTCAACCCTGCTTTGTCGTGCTGCGAGACTTTGTGAGCATCTGGAGCACCTCGATTTCTTCATTCGCCCGTTAAACATACAGGACCCAGAAGTGACCCCTGACAACCATGATGTGAATAAGTTCTTTGCTAGTCTAAACAACATTACCAAACACGTCCAGGCAGGACTGACTAAGCTGGAAAGACTAGAAGATGTCATCCACATGGCTGAAATTATTGAAGGGGGAGCGGAGGCACTGAGACAGAATCCGATCATTTCGTTTATTGCTTGCGTATTCAAGAGCCCGTTGCAGGTTGTGGACGAAACTGCTGAAAAGGTTTTCGCCATTGTTGAGGCAGGCCTTCCCCTGGTTATTTCCTCCTCACCCCAGGGTGGGTCTTCAGCCCCTATTGAGGAGGCTGGCATGGTGGCACAGATTAACGCCGAGATCTTAGTCGGTATAACCTTTACCCAACTGATTAGGGAGGGTGCCCCTGTGCTTTACGGGAGCGTTCCGGTGCGCGCCCGGCTCGACGACCTTCATGACTTGTATGGGTGTCCCGAATTCAATCAGTACAATATAGACTGTGTGCAGATGGCCCGATTCTATAGCGTGCCTTGCTATTCCACGGCCGGCGTAGGAGACGCCAAGGTCCCCGGCATGCAAGCAACCTTTGAGAAGCTTTTCACGCATCTCTACATGGCCATGAGTGGTGCTCAATACATTCATTACGCATTTGGGCTCCTGGACCGGACAAACAGCTTCTGCCCGCTGCAAGCCGTTCTGGATAACGAGCAGATCGGCAAGATCAAACACTGTCTTCGAGAGCCAAAGGTAGATCCTTCTACGATTGAGGATATGGTGAAGATAGTAAAAAAAGTCATGGGGTCGCCTTACCGACTATATGCCCGCCATGCCCGCAAGGCCATGCATGCGGGTGATGTTTCAAGCCCCTATCACTTCGAAGCCAAGGGGCTTGAGGATAAGGTTTTGGAGAATGCGTTGGCGTATATGAAGCAGTTGGAGGCTCGGCCAGCACCACTTCTGGACCGGACTATAGTAGATCAGATTTACGACGAGGTGCCAGGGTTGCTGCCAGATCTGAAGCGGGCCAGATAGTCAAGCAATGCAACAAATCTATAATGCGGAGCAGGAGAACAGAGCATGAATCAGGACGAACTCACCAGTAAGATTGCATTCAACGTCATACAAGGTCGCCTGGAGGCTGAAGACGAGGGTTATCACGAAGGTTTGGAGGGGCAACCAGGAGTAACTGAACTGGTCCAACAAGCCCTTGAGGAGGGACTGAATCCGAAAACTATTGTTTTGGAAGGGCTCACCGCAGCAATGGATGTGGTGGGGGAGAAATTCGAGAGAGGAGAGTATCTGATCCCTGATATGCTCGCTTCTGCTGAATGCGTGGGCGCCGCCATGGACATATTGACACCCTATTTGCTCGAGGCCGGAGTGGAGAGCAAGGGAAAGTTTGTTATCGCTACTGTGGCGGGCGACCTTCACGATATTGGAAAGAACATTGTCTCCATTATGTTGAAGGGTGGGGGTTATGAGGTAATCGACTTAGGAGCAGACGTGTCAACAGAGCAGATCGTTGAAGCGATAGAGGAGCATCAGGCTCCTTTCCTGGGGCTTTCAGCGCTGCTCACCACGACAATGCGCGCGATGGGAGACGTTGTTGACAAACTCAAAGAGCGGGGACTTAGAGACCGGGTGAAAGTGCTTATCGGTGGGGCTCCCACGTCTATCGAGTTTGCCAATCAAATAGAGGCGGATGCCCATTGCAGGGACGCCTTTGATGCCATGGACGTGTTGAAGGCGATGACAGCATAAGATTTGTCACTGGGCAGACAAAAGCCCCGTCTCCCAAAGATAAAAGGTGTGTTCCTTACCCAATGCCGGTGGATATTTTGACAAAAGCCCCTCACTCAATGGTGCCAAATGCAAGGGCAAAGGCAAACAAAGTCATGTGTTGAACAAAACAAGAGAGGCGTAGACTGTGAAAGAAAAGGCAGCTTATTCTCAGGCAGCCCATACTGGAAAATATGACAAGTCTTCAGGGCTGCTGGGTAAATACGATAATGTTCGAAGGTTCTGGGAAGACCAGGTCACAGGAATCTTTTTGCGGCCCCCATTGAATGCGCTTGTTGAGCGCAAGCAAGAACGATTAGAGAGAATTCGTATACTGGATCTGGGTTGCGGCAGCGGTGACGGGTATGACCTACTTACTGGGGTGACCGCCAAAGATCCGGGCATATATGAATACATCACGGCTACGCTTACCCCAGACATGATCCAAGAATACGTTGGATTTGACGTCAACGAAGACCTGTTAGAACAGGCTGAGGCCTATTACGGGTACCTGCCCAAGGTACGTTTCATCCGGGGAGACATGTCTGGGGGCCTTCCGGACACTATCAAGGATGAAGCCCCTTTCGATATCTACTTCACATCTTTTGGAACATTTTCCCATTTTAACCGCTCTCAAAGCGTGAAGATCATTGAGGACATTGCAAGGCATGCGCCTGACGGTGCGATCTTTGTGGGGGACTGGCTTGGCCGATACTCTTATGAATGGCAGGACCTGTGGGACCGACCAGCCAATAAGGAATACTTCATGGATTACCGCATCTCGTACATCTACCCGGAAGAAGACCGTGATAAAGCAGAGGTCGCTGTTTTTCCCCTTCGTTTAGTTAGTCGGGACGAGGTGGTGGAAATGACAGAAGATGCGGAAAAGGCCGGGGACGCACGCATCAACCCTGTCACTTTTTTTGACCGCTCCATCTTCATTGGCAGACATACGGATACGGGCGACTACAACAAGAGCTGTCCCAAGCTTCGAGAAGCAGTCAACTCCCTCTTTGAGGGTTACGTGCGGACAGATTTGGAGAGCCTCCTTGTGGATTATGCACCTCGCCCCGGATTTGATCACCTTAATAACTTCTTTGAAATGCTTTTCATGTGCTCCAATACCTTAGTTAAGCACACAATCCATGTGCTTAGTCTCTTTGACTCAGATACAGATGGTCTGGAAAGTGTCCCGGACCCCCTTCCTTTCTACCCGAATCCGCTGAAAGAAGCCATGGCCTCAATGCGGCGGGTCATCGAAGGTGTGGGATGGTCCCAATGGGGAGACGTGCGGTCCAACGTGATAGAGCCTCAGCTCGGCTATTCTCTCCGCAAGATAGAAATGGATCTGCAGAGTGGAATGGGAATGGGGCATGGCCTTGTGGGGATATTCGAAATTCAAAAATAGCATAACTGTAAAGGGATGACATGAGTGGACTAGTAATGGCGTACGGTGAGCCCAATAAAGGCGAAATCGAGGCAATGCTTCATAAGATCAAGCATAGGGGGGCATATGCTTGTGGCACCTTCAAAACCAATGGGCTCATCATGGCGCAGAACTATCTGGAGGCTGATGGCGCTACCCCGTATAAAAGTCTTGAGATCCCTGTCCAGAGTTCTTCAAGCCCGAATCTGAGGATTTGCTATGACGGCCAAATGGGCAACTGGGAAGATCTGGCTCGTCCTCATGCTATATCAGATGGGCCTTTCAGAGAAGAAAGGCTGTTCATGGCGTTGTACCAACAATTCGGCAAGCATATGGTTCAATACCTAACTGATACCATCTTTGCCTTTGTGATTACTGACGGAGATGAAATCTTTGCGGCACGGGATGTCCTTGGAATTAAGACCTTGTACTACGGTCGGAAAGATCACACCCTTTATCTTGCCTCTGAATTGAAGAGCGTTCTTGAAGTGACAGACCAAGTGTATGAATTCCCTCCCGGACATTTCATGGACAAACACGGGAATTTGACTCAGTTCCACCAACTGCCAGAGTCACAGCCGGAAGCGCTTCACTCAGACTTGAATGAAATCACAGAAAATATCCGGAGCATCATAAAACGAAGTGTTTTTAATCGAGTAGATTTCCGTGTGACAACCGGCAGTTTGCTGAGTGGAGGTATTGACAGCAGCGTGATTGCCTGTTTGGCCAGCGATGTGTACAGAGAGAGGTTTGGAAAGGACATAAAACTGAAAACCTTTGCCCTCGGAGTCGGCGAAAGTAGTGATGTTAAGCATGCGAGAATAATGGCTGAACATATCGATTCGGATCATGATGAGCTGATCGTGGACCTCCAGGAAATTCTGTTTGTCTTGCCTGAGGTTATCTATTATCTGGAATCCTTCGACCCTTCTTTGGTGAGAAGCGCTGTTTCTAATTTTCTCATCTCTCGGTATGCTCGCGAAAAAGGCATTCAGGTACTTCTGTCTGGTGAGGGAGGAGACGAGGTTTTTTGTGGATACACATATTTAAAGGATTTTCCTTTTGAAGAGCAGTTCTCGAGGCAGGTTGAATGCTTAGGATTCTTACACAATAATGCCGCTTTAAGGTTAGACCGCATGAATGCATGCCACGGAGTGCGGGTGGTGGCCCCGCTCATATCCGGGGAGCTACTGGACTACGCCTTGGCCATTCCTCCAGAGTATAAGCAGAGGCCGGAATCGGGTGGGAGGATTGAAAAGTGGGTCTTCAGGAAAGCCTTTGAATCTTATATGCCAGAAGAGATTGTTTGGAGGTTCAAACAAGAATTCTCGCAAGGGTCGGGCGCTGCGGACTTGCTGCCCGCGCACTTCGAACATGTGATTTCCGATAATGAATTGGCTGAGGCTCAGGCCAGACACCCAATTATTCGCAGCAAGGAAGAGCTTTACTATTTTCGCGTGTTCGCCGAGCACTTTGGTATCGGTAAGGCAACGGAAACGGTCGGTCAGTGGATATCATTATAGCATGCGTGGCAACCTGCCGCATTGACCATCGGAGCCTTGATCCGCTGGTATATTTCAATTGAGATCGTTGTCACGAAAGGTCCGCTCCCGGCGGACCTGACCTCACAAAAAGGCTGCAGAGCTTCTGCTCTCCTTGACTGCTGAGCACCTCTAGATAGGAGTTTGATACCTTTAACTATGGCCGCGCTTAAGGCCAACCGACTGTGAATCCAAGATTACAAGAAAGAATCTCTAAAATGGCCAAACTCAAGATTTCTACATTCTTCTAAACCAGCCCACCCGTAACATTCAGGGATTGTCAGATCGAGTCCAATTGATCACACAAGGGAAATTCTATTGGTTGAAAAGACGCTCGGCAAATACCTTGCCGCTCTCGACTTTCGTGATTAGGGCTTGAACAACGCGGTTCATCAATTCATCGTCCCCCTCCACAAGCACTGGGATATAATTCTTTGTTAGGCCCTTGAGATATCCTGTGGTCCGGTCACGTTTTCCTTCAATCAAGATCTCAGATGTCGCACCAATAGCCTTTTCATAGAACTTTCTGCGTTTGGTTTCTCCAATTTGACGGATGTGTTGACACCTTCTTTTGATTGCACCTGACGGCACTTGACCTTGAAGGGCAGCAGCAGGGGTTTCCTTCTGCATGGAGAACGGGAAAACATGAAGATAAGCAATCGGGAGTTGTTCAATCAAACGACATGTGTTTTCAAAAGCCCCGTCAGTCTCTCCCGGAAATCCCACCAGTACGTCAACGCCAATGGCCACATCGGGTATCATGCCGGCGATGTGATGAATCAGATCGCGGTAATGCTTTGACTCATATGGCCTATTCATCGATCTGAGAACCTCGTCATCTCCGCTCTGAAGGGGAACATGGAGGTGGGGACAAATGTGCTCAGAAGCTGCTGTCTGCTCAATAAGCTCTTCCGGCAATTCGGTAGGTTCTATGGAACTCAGGCGCAACCTTTGGATCTCTGTCGGACCATCGATCCTCCGAATCAGGCTCAGCAGGGAAGTGGCGGGGTCCAGGTCCTCACCGTACCGCCCCAGATTGATACCGCAAAGGACCGCTTCAGCGTACCCGTTTTCTCTTAGGTCCCCTACCCTTTTGAGGACAATCTCCGGCAACAGGGATCGACTCCGCCCGCGCGCGTGAGGAATGATGCAGTACGAACAAAAGGCATCACAACCATCCTGGATTTTCATAAAGGCGCGCGTTCGATTCCCAAACTTCTTAATAGGCATGTCCTGAAACGCGCATGGCGTCGAAAAGTCGTGAACAAGGGTAATCCCGGTCTCTTGTCCGTTGCGATTGTCTGCAAGTGGTACAATCTGGTCCTTGAATGTATTGCCTACGACACAATGCACTCCCGGCATTGCACGGAAGACCTCGGGAGCTATTTGAGCATAGCAGCCGGTAACCACCACTAGAGCCCCTGGATGGTTGCGGATGACCTTTCTTGCGGCCTGCCTCGACTGCATGGCTGCTTTCTGGGTGACAGTACAAGTGTTGATGATACAAAGATCTGCGGTGATTCCTTTATCCATCGCATACCACCACCCTTTGTCTGCAAGCTGTTCCGAAATCGCTTCCGATTCGTAGCGGTTGACCTTGCATCCAAGAGTCGTGATAGTAAAGGACCTCATGTTGCCATCTCCCTCAACCAATCCACCCGCTCCCTAATACGTGTTCGCCCTGATAGAATACAGCGGCCTGTCCCGGCGTAATAGCATACTGGGCTTGAGAAAAGTGCACTGTGACCGTGTAAGGGTCAAGTGGTTTCAGAATGGACTCGGCCTCTTGGTGACGATAGCGGATACGCGTTTGGACCGACATTGCTTTTTCCGGGGGCCCGGTTCCGATCCAATTGATATCGGTCACCGTACATTCTGTGGCTGCCAACTCGGATTTGGACCCGATGATGAGTTGGTTTTCCTCCTGATCAAGACGAACCACATAGTATGGGGCCGGGCCGGGTATCCTAATCCCCTTGCGCTGTCCCACTGTGTAACCATGGAGCCCCTGGTGGTGTCCCAGGATGTCGCCTCGGGCATTCACAATTTGCCCCGGCCTACTGGGAAACTCCGCACGGCTAAGAAGAAAGTCTTTATAGCTTGAATGATGGACGAAACACAGCTCTTGGCTCTCTTTTGCCTTGAAGGATTTAAGACCCAAGGATCGGGCCATCCCCCTCACCTGCGTCTTAGTATAATTCCCCAACGGAAACATTGCTTGACTCAACTGTTCCTGGGTAAGGCGAGCCAGGAAGTAGGACTGGTCTTTAACCTTATCCACACCCTTCAGGAGGTAACACTTCCCGTCAACCTCTTGGTGTATCCTAGCATAATGTCCCGTTGCCAGGCTTGAAGCGCCAAGCGCCTTGATCCTATCAAGAAAGAGGCCGAACTTGATGCGCTTATTGCAGACCACACAAGGGTTCGGCGTTTGTCCTGACCGGTAAGTATCAATA
Source organism: Desulfobacteria bacterium (assembly GCA_030145395.1). Taxonomy (GTDB): domain Bacteria; phylum Desulfobacterota; class Desulfobacteria; order Desulfobacterales. The sequence goes on along the minus strand of JAQYVR010000229.1, from coordinate 4,377 downwards.
AAATAGCTAACAACTTCCTTTTCGAAAGCTTCGGAACAATCTATAACTTCAAGGGGGATCCCGATCTCCTTTGCAATCCTGTGAACCCGGGAAGTGACAGGGGAGAACGGCCTGGGCGTGGTTGGGTCACCGGGGCTATATTCGTACCCCGTTCGGAAGTGAAATCCGATGACCCGGTAGTTTTCCTTCTTAAGGAGGGCTGCTGCGACAGCGGAATCAAGGCCGCCACTCAAGGCAACGGCCACACTCTTTTCCATGCCAATCATTCACAATAGGGAGAACAAGGGAAGCCTGAACCGTCACTTCACTGCAGGATAGAGTTCCCTGTGGCGCGAACCTCCATGGCCCGCGGAGGACAGGCAGGGATACAAAGGCCACACACGCTGCATTTCTTCTCTTTGAACTCAACGCTCATCTCAGGCCGCTTGATGGATAAGGCCCCAGTGGGACACACTGCTGTACAAGTTCCGCAATGAGTGCACACGGCCGTGTTGCGCTTGATGTCTCGGTCAGCTGCCTGCACCTGCACCCCGTGCTTTTTCAAGTATTGAACACCTTTGTTAAAGTCCTTCCTTTTCCCGGACAGTTCCATGACCATGACCCCTTCCTTGCGGGGGAGTATGGTCGCCTTAAGGATGTTGAAAGTGAGGCCGAATTCACTAGCTAGAAAACAGACGATTGGATTCTCCACTTCTGTCTTTGGAAAGCGAAGCACCAGCATTCTGGAATACATAATCACACCTCTTACTGTTATAGGACTTAAGGCCGACATCGCGACCCAATACCTTTATGATAGAATTCTAAAACAGAAGAAAAGGGTTTGTCAACAGAGTGTTTCGTGAGGTTTCGAGGCACTTGTACCTGACTTTGCTAAAACGTAGACTACTCGTACAGGGATTGCCTGTAGACGTGGAACATTCGCTGCAGGGCGGTAAAGTTGGTCAACAAGGCAAGGATAATCAACCCGGCAAGAAGTTGTTGAGTAATCAGGGTAAGGGTCAGTACAATAAAACGCTCGAGTCTGGTAAAGAGGCCCACCCTGCATGAGATACGCAACCCCCCAGCCCTGGCCCGAGCATAACTGACCATGAACGAGCCTGTCATGGTCAAGAACGTGACTATCACCAGAACATGGCGATCGTTCCAGGTCGCCCAGCAGAGTATTCCTAACAAGACAACAGCCTCTGAGTAACGGTCGATGAAGGAATCAAAAAACGCCCCAAAGCGTGATTCGAGGCCTGCTGTTCGGGCCAAGGCCCCATCAAGAGCATCAAACGGGCCGGAAACGAGGAGTAACCATCCTCCATAGGAAACATGGCCCGCAGCCACTGCCGCACCAGCAGCAGAGGCCGCAAAGAAACCGATCATCGACAGGAGGTTGGGTTGTATTCCTATACGCGCCAAAAGACGGGAAAGAGGGTCAAGTACAACATATGCCCAAGTATTTACCCAGGCCGTGAGCGTCCAGTATTCACGGTCTAACCTTGAAGATGTTTCGTCTTTACCCTTATTCTTAGGCTCGTTCAACCTTACTCCTCTCCCCTGCCTGCTATAAATGCCTATGTTATCCGTTGAACTCGTCGTGATCGGAAAACCGCTCATAAAATCGTTTGAATCGCTTCGGCCCATCCCCCTGGGCCGGCTCTATCTGAATACATGGGATCGACTTCCGGAACGCGCTCCCATTCTCCAGTCTTCTTCCTGATGACAAAGGGCATGTCCACATGCTTCAGCATTGGAACGTCATTAGCACTGTCTCCGAGTCCGGCAGTCCAGATCCTCTTGTCAGGGTAGGTATTAGTATAAACTCCCTTCAGAATCTCGACCGCCCTTCCCTTGTCGTTTTGTCCCATCAAGTGGTGAAATCGGCCTCCTCGTGTGATCGTCAAGCCTTTCTCTTTCAAGAAACTCGTAAGCAGATGGAATTGAGCAGGCGTGTCAGAAAACATGAATGGTTCCGAGTATTCACGTTCCGCGGCCAGTGAGGCCTCTTCAAGAGGAAGTCCAGAGCAGTCGGCAATCTCCTCGACTGACATCTCATTGAAGCCCTTCATGCGAAAGTTTCCCTTCTTCTTGATCCCTTTCCATGTCTTGCACAAATCCGCATAAGGCAAGCCCAATTCCACCACCTGATATGGTCCTTTCTGAACAAAGTTTATGCCCTTTACGTTGAGGTGATGGTCGGGTATGAAGATGGCTCCACCGTTTTCTGCGATGAACGGACCGCTAAGTCCCATACGCCGACGATAGACCTCAATCTCAGTCCGCGTCTTGCTGCTGCAAATAATGACGGGAATAGACCTTGATCTGAGCCGGTCCAAGGCGGGCTTTGCCTCTTTGAAATCGTAAGTGTCATGATCGATCAGCGTGCCATCCAGGTCGGTGAAAACCACTATCTGTTTCATGGTCAACCTTGACGGCTTCGTAAAAAGTCCATCTGCGGTGTTGCGCTTCATCCCCGCCCTGTTAAATTCTCGCTACGCGAGACGGCGGAGCCGATTTAACAGGGTGAATCGTTGCGACGTACTGTAAGTACGCCTCGCTCCTCAAGGTTTGCGCGCCTTGCATCTGAAGCATTTTACTTTGCCGTCCGCCTGATCACTTTTTACGAGAGCATCAAGACTTAGGCGACTATAGTAACTGTCATAAATACGTTCCGCTATCCAGGTGGCGGAAACGCTCTTGTGGCTTCCGGAGGAGTCTATTCTTGACCATTTTGTAAAGCGTTCTTGGTGAAGCGAAGCGCGAAAATTCAAACTGTTTGAGGGCGGAAGCCACAAGAGCCATACCAATCGGAACGTTATTCTGACAACCGCTATAACAAATAATGTGAGATTCTGTTCTCGTATATGGGTGATAAGTCACCATTTTCAATGGGAATTATAAAAGGTGAGCCTGCACGTTTCAGGAAAATTATACTTGACTTTTGGGCGCTGATTCTCTATAGGCAGTAGGCAAATTGCTTGCAGACCTCTGGGCAAATGACTATGTATAGGGAACCCTGGGGGGTACCTGTGTGAAGGATAGCACTGGCAACCATCTGACTTTTTGGAACTGCAACCACAACCTTAACAGGAGGACATGTTATGAAAAGGCTTCTAGTTTTTCTGTGCGTTTCGGCCCTTGTTTTTGCTGTAGCGATTCCCCTTATGGCTGGCGGTATAGAGAATAAGCACAATTATAGTGCAGAGTACATTAGAACCTTGAATAGAAACGCAGCAACCGACTCCGCAGATGCCGTGGTTTACAACCCAGCAGGCGTGGTAAAGATGGCGGACGGGTTTTACGTCAACCTATCCGGACAGTACGTTTTCAAAGATTATTCGAATACGGTTGGCGGCACGGAGTTTGACCAGGATAAGCCTGATATTGCGCCTAGTCTGTTTGCCCTTTTCACAAAGGACCAGTGGGCAGCCTATGCAGCGTTCAACATCGTGTGTGGCGGTGGGACCGTAGAATACGACGACGGAAATGCAACCACACTGGAAATTGGAACAGGAACGGTGGATTTCCTTAATTTTGTGGCACCGTCGGCGGGCTTGCCCGCTGACAATAACCTCACGAGTCACAGTCTGGACGGCGAATCTTTCCACTTTGCTTTCACGCTCGGAGGCGCTTACCAATTCAATGATTGGCTCTCTGCCTCTCTTGGCGTGCGATACGTCGACGCGCGCAGAGAGTTCGAAGGCGCAGGCACAATTTCTGGTACACTTGCTGCTGTACAGGGTATCAGTGCGTTTGAAGTGGAGTTTGAGGATACGGCGGATGGATGGGGCGGCATTATAGGTGCCAATATTACGCCGGCAGAGAAATGGAATATCGGCATCAGGTATGAAACTGAAGTAAACCTTGAGCTCGAGACGGACGTGGACGTGGACGACCTTGGCATTATTACTGATGGAGCGGAAGCGGACAGAGACCTACCTGCTTTGCTCGCGCTTGGTGTTTCCCATCAATGCACGCCCAACCTTAAGACTGATGTCAACTTTACATACTACTTTAACGAGGATGCCGAGTGGGACGACAACCCTCTGACATCGAGGGACGAGGGTGCGGGTGATGATGGCTATGACATAGGTATTGCCCTTGAATATGCCTTTATGCCTCAACTGAAGGGAAGCGTAGGATACATGTACACATACGTCGGTGACCGTGGGGCAGAACAGTCATTTGAGGAACCAAAGCTGGATGCCCATACGATTGCTGCCGGCGTAGCGTACGAAGCCATGCCTGGCTTGAATTTGAACTTTGGCGTGATGAAGGTTTTCTACCAGGACGAAACAACAGACCCGACAGCCGTCGCCGTCTTCCCCAATGGCGTAATATTGGAGAAAGACGTTATCGTTGTGGCATTCGGCGTTCAGCAAAAGTTTTGGT
>JAQYVR010000214.1 GCA_030145395.1 Desulfobacteria bacterium | reverse complement strand
GAAAGAGGAGACTGTTTGTCCGAAGATTCAGGCTGGAACCACTATCCGTGGCCTCGGCGGACGATTCATTCCGGGACCAAATATAGAGATAGCAGTTGCAAATGATAGGTTTTTGGGCCTCTATTTTTCAGACATACTATGGCATTACTGTAAGTGCCGACCTTCATAAGGCAAACACAAGATATAGACATAGAAAAGGCAGGGCCGTTATCGGCCTCGCCTCCGCTTTTTGCCAATCGAACATAGAGTAAACTCTTAAACCTGCATCTGACCCAAGGAGTGGCTCTCTATGAAACACTTGAGCTGCGATCTCTGGCCACGCCTCAGCTTCTTGAATCGCACACCGCTGCGTCTCATTGTTTCAGAATTGACGGGAAGCTCATTAGGAATTTCAAAATCCCAAGCAGTTTTAAACCGAACCTCTCGCAGACAGAAGCCAATATCCATAAAGAACATGTCTAGTTCAGATAAACCCTTTAACGGCCCTTGGCCGTTGATATAACCAAATGCAAGCCCACTCACACTGATGTCTACAACTTTACCCAGTATTTCACCATGCGGCCCGAGTGCAACAAACGCACCGGTTGGGACCTGGAACCGCTTATGCTTCCTTCGCTCTTTCACCCGTTTCGCGTTGATCATTACGCAAATTCCTCCTGGAATCTTTTCTGTGGCATCCCAGAACTTCTCTTACAGGCAACACGTCATGATTGTGGGTCTAACTACAAGGTGATGTCATCCACCCTTGATTTCGTGTTCGTACTATATATAGTATTTAATATTATATTTAACCACAACATGAGGGGCCATGTCAAGAACAAACTCGTAGGGTGGCGGTGGCTCTGGGTTTACCCGGGGGCCAATTCTCCTTGGCTTTCCCGAAGGGTAAACAAAATGGGATTCTGTCAAGGGTTTGTGTCTGACTCACAGATGAGTTAAGAAAACTCGTGCGACACCATGAAATGCACAATAAGTTAAACACGTAAGAAGTTTTTCCCATTTTGTTTACGATCAATTAGGGTTATATTTTGGGCCGTGTCTTAGCCCGGTTTTTGTGGTACAGAACTTTTCTCATAATGGTGAACCAGAGACGATTTGGATGAAACCGAGCTTTCTGAAGCAGAAGATCATGTTCAGAGTCCTTTACGCACTCGTTCCCGTTGGACTTTGTGCTGTGTACTGTTTTGGCGCGTCGCAGCCATCATCGCCACCGGTTCCGAACCCGTGTCCTTGCCGGGGATTTCCTTCAAACCGGGCGTGCTGGGCGTATTGTGGGCCGGGAAGCTGGAGTGATGATCTCTGAGGGTGTCCTGCAGTGGAAATGGGCGCCATGGCACAAGATCTGGCCCTTACAATCCACCCCACCCTACGCTTTCGGAGGCCAAGGAAGAGGCCGCAGAGGCCTTCCTGGGAAGCTCCACCCACATTCTTTCTCGGCCCAAGAAGTAATAGTGTCCGGCATAGATAAGCAGGGGGTAACCTATGACTCAAGAAGCAATCCAGGATTTTTATCCTGACGAAGTGGCTGTCTGTTACGGGTGTGGACGAAATAACCCTAACGGACTGCAGATCAAGACCTATTGGGACGGCACCGAGGGCCTCTGTCGGTTCAAACCGCAGCCGCACCACACCGCCCTACGCGGATATGTCTATGGTGGTTTAATTGCCAGTCTGATTGACTGCCACAGCGTGGGCACTGCCGCTGCTGCCGTGTACGAAGCCGAGGGGCGCGAGCTCGGCTCGGACCCTCCGTTAAGGTATGTCACCGGGACACTGAATGTACGCTACCTCCGTCCCACGCCCATTAATGAGGAACTTCTGCTTAGGGCACGCATCAAAGAACTTCATGACAAAAAAGTCATTGTCACATGCTCTCTCTACGCAGGTGATGAAGAGTGTGCCCAGGGAGAAGTCATTGCAATCCGCGCGCCAAAGACCATGCTGACGCATGCGGAAGAGTGAAGCTCAGCAATATGGCCGACAAGGAAACTCCCCGCAGCCCGACGTTTTTCACATTGACCGCTTCTGCTATATAGTCCTCCCTGCAACGGTGGTCATTTAGTCCTGTGGTCAAGTCTTCTTCAGTTCCTTCTTCACAAAGTTCAGCGCCCCCCCTTCCAGCAGGTGGCTCCGTTGCCGGTCTGAAACCTCCAGCAAGGTGACAACAAGATGTCCATCCACCTCGAGAGGTATCTCTCGCTCTCCCTTTTCAATGAGCTTTCTTATGTCAGGCAGAACAACCTTGGACCCTATTCTGAAACGATCGTAGTCCTCAGTCTCTTTAAGAACAAGAGGAACAACGCCGAAGTTGCACAGGTTGGCCTTGTGAATTCGGGCAAAGCTCTTGACTACCTTCACTCGAACGCCAAGATATCTGGGGGCTAGGGCCGCATGTTCACGGCTGGAGCCTTGTCCGTAATTCTCTCCTCCAATGACTGCAACGCTCCCCTTCTCTTTGCACTCTCTGTGGAAATCCGGATTGACCTGGTAATACACAAACTCACTGATGGCCTCGATGTTCGAACGAAGCGGAAGGACCTTGCTCCCGGCAGGCATGATGGCGTCCGTGGAGATATCGTCTCCCACCTTAATCACCACTTCGGTTTCAAGGGTCTCGGGGAGAGGATCCATGTCAGGGAGAGGTTTGATATTAGGGCCTCGTTGAACCTTAGTTTTCCTTAGTTCAGGGTAAGGCGGAATCGTCGCCGACGAGTCGATAATGAATCCTTCCGGATCCTTGATCCGGGGGTATGCCATCTCCTTTGAAAGATCCCTCGGGTCTGTAATGACGCCTTTCAGGGCTGCTGCCACGGCTGTTTCAGGAGAACAGAGATAGACCTGATCGTCCATCGTCCCCGAGCGGCCCGGGAAGTTCCGAGGAAAGGTGCGCAGACTCACCTGCCCGGTGCCTGGAGCCTGTCCCATGCCTATACATCCCAGACAGCCTGATTCGTGAATCCGTGCCCCTGCCATCAGCAGTAAGAGCACACCTCCGTGTTGAGCCACATTCTCAAGCACCTGTTTACTGCCTGGATTGATGTGAAATGCTGTGTCAAGGTGACGATGGCGCCCCTCCATGGCTTTCACCACGACCATGAAATCACGAAATGACGAATTCGCACAGCTTCCCACAATCACCTGATCCACCTTGAGTCCGGCCACATCCCTGACGGAGACCACATTTCCCGGGGAGGAAGGGCAGGCGATAAGTGGTTCAACCGTTGAGAGATCGATTTCATCATATTCGTCATACTCGGCACCTTCATCAGCAGAAAGAGGTCTCCAAACAGCCTCTCGTCCCTGAGCTTCAAGGTAGGCGCGCGTATTCTCGTCCGACGGAAAAACCGTGCTGGTGGCTCCCAGTTCCGTCCCCATGTTCCCAATGGCTTCCCTGTCGCCTGCCGAAAGGTTCTTGACCCCTGGACCGTAGTATTCAACGATCTTGCCCACACATCCTTTCACGCCATGTCGCCGCAACATCTCAAGAATAACGTCCTTGCCGCTGACCCAGTCCGAGAATTGGCCGACCAGTCGGACCCCCAGAACTTTCGGGCAGGGGAAATAGTAGGGAAGGCCTGCCATGGCCACGGCTACATCGAGGCCTCCCGCTCCGATTCCCAACATGGAAACACCCGCAGCCCCAGGGGTGTGGCTGTCGGCACCCAGGAGAGTCTGCCCCGGAACACCAAAACGCTCCATGTGCACCTGATGTGATACCCCGCTTCCGGGCGGTGAGAAATGGATGCCGTAGTGCGCGCAGGCGGTCTGAAGATACCTGTGGTCATCAGCGTTTTTGCTGTCCGCTTGCAGAATGTTATGGTCGACATATTGCGTTGCCAGCTCCACATTCACAGATTCGATCCCTAAAGATTCAAACTCCAACATGGCCATAGTGCCTGTGGCATCTTGAAGCAGCGTATGGTCAATCTTGACGGCGATCTCCCCGCCAAGCACAAGTTCGCCTTCGACCAAGTGCTCTTCAATGATTTTGTGAGTCAGGTTCTTTGCCATGCCATTTCTCCCTTCTAAATCGTACGGCCTGTGTTACTTTAACCCTAGGGTTTAAGTTCTGGTTACCATATTTCTCTGCCCCCGCCAATACCAATCCCGCTTTAACGAGAAAAGGGAAGATCATATTGGCAACGGCATTCGATTGTGATAGGTTTTATATTCTTCTAAGCAGGCAGGGGACATCCTTTTTTGAGTCAGGTCAATTCCCCTCTTTGCCCGTTGAAGTGGTTGTGCAAAGGTGCCAACCATTAGACGAGAGCAAGTGTGATATATGAATTCGATGCCGTGGTTGTTGGTGCAGGAGGGGCCGGTCTTTATGCGGCTCTGGAAACCAGCGCCGAATGGCATGCCTTTGACACGGTAAAGGGAGGCGATTGCCTCTTTGATTGCACGCGAGTTTGCCCCCGTGCAATCAAAATCACCAAGCTGATCAATCAGACAAAAAGGAAGATCCAGGAATACCACGAAAGTTGAGACGACCCGGCATGGCAAAGAGAATAATGATGAAAGCCCCCATCGTCGATATGGGTGGGGACGAGATGGCACGAATAATATGGGATATGGTGAAAGATAAGCTCTTGGAACCATACGTGGACCTAAAGACCGAGTATTACGATCTTGGCCTGACAAAGAGAGACGAGACAGATGACCGGATAACGATTGAAGCCGCGGAAGCCATTAAAAGGCACACGGTGGGTGTAAAGTGCGCAACGATCACGCCAAACGCGGAGAGGGTTAAGGAATACAACCTCAAGAAACAGTGGAAAAGCCCGAATGCAACGATTAGGGCCATGCTGGACGGAACCGTGTTCAGGGAACCTATTCTGCTTAACAACGTGCAACCGGCGGTGAGGTTCTGGAAAAAGCCGATCATCATAGGCCGGCACGCCTATGGCGATGTGTACAAAAACACAGAGTGGCGTGTAGAGGGCCCTTGCAAGGCCGAACTGGTGTTCACGACAAGGGACGGTCAGGAGATCCGAAAAACGATACAGGAGTTTGAAGGACCCGGCATCGTTCAGGCCATGCATAATCTGGACGGGTCAATTAAGAGCTTTGCCAGGGCATGCTTTTCGTATGCACTCGACCGGCACGTCCCTCTGTGGTTCGCTACCAAGGACACAATATCCAAGACCTATGACGGGTACTTCAAAGAGGCGTTTAGAAAGGTTTTTGTGGAGGAGGGTTTCAAGGAGCAGTTTGAAAAGGCCGGGCTCCAGTATTTCTACACGCTCATTGATGATGCCGTGGCCCGTGTCGTCCGATCTGAAGGCGGATTCCTGTGGGCATGCAAGAATTATGATGGAGACGTCATGTCCGACTTTGTGGGTTCGGCGTATGGCAGTCTGGGTCTGTTGAAATCAGTCCTTGTTTCTCCGACCGGATGCTTTGAATATGAAGCGGCCCACGGTACGGTCCAACAGCACTACTACAGGCACCTTGACGGTGAAAGCACCTCTACGAACTCAACAGCCATCATATTCGCGTGGACTGGAGCACTGAGAAAGAGGGGAGAACTTGACGACATCCCGGAATTAGTCCAGTTTTCAGACGCTCTCGAGACGGTTACAAAAGACACGATTCAACTCGACGGTATTATGACTGGGGACTTGGCCCGAATCTCTGAACCACCTGCTCGGAAGACAGCCAACACGAGAGAATTCATTGAAGCCGTGGCAAGCCGGTTGGATAACGTGTTGTGAACCTCAACTCGGAACAGTAAGAGTCATGAACACCACTTCTGTCTCCAACCTGACCCCATTTTCTGGGCTGACACTTCTCTTTGCCTTATCCAGGACTCCACACACATGGCCACACCGGCCGTTGCTGCCGTATTTGCGGTAAACCCACAAATCCCATTTTCCCGTTCTTGATCACCCTGTTTTTTTGCCTCTTTTTCTGGGAGATAGGAGGGCAGAATATTCCGGATAGGTGCATTTGAGTTTAAGGGAAGAATGTCTTGCAGATTTATGACAGGAAGACATATCTTGACAAAATGCGACCCTATATGATCATTGTTCAACTCCACGTACAGCACCCACTACCTTGCCTATGGTCAGTCCCTGCACCAGTATTGAAAAGACCACTATAATGTAGGTAACTGCAAGAATCACGTCCCGCGGCTGGCCATCAGGCAGAGAGAGAGCGAGGGCGACAGAAATCCCCCCTCGCAAACCAACCCACGTAAGTATTTTCACCACATTTGGGCTAAACGACCGAAAGGGACGAAGAAGAACCACAGGAAGCCCCACACTCACGAATCGAACCAACAGCATGATGGGAATAGCTATGAGACCTGCAGCAAAGTACGCCGGGGTGAATGCAAGTACCAGCACTTCCAGGCCTATCAACACAAATAGAACCGCGTTTAGAATCTGGTCCACGAGTTCCCAGAACATGTCCAAGTTCTGTCGCGTCTTCTCCGACATAGCAAGCAGACGCCCATGGTTGCCTATGAGAAGGCCCGCGACTACGATGGAAATAGGACCGGAGATGTGCAACGCATCGGCCAAGGCATAACCACCGGTTACGAGCGCCAAGGTAATCAAGATTTCCACTTGATAGTTATCTACTCTCTTAAGCATCCAGTAGGATAGCCCACCAATGGCCAGACCAAATGCGACCCCGCCTAATGCTTCTTTTGCAAACAGGAACACAACCCCGGCTGGAGTAACCTTGTGTCCTCCAGTGACAACTCCAAGCAATACAATGAAGACCACCACGGCCACACCATCATTGAAAAGGGCCTCGCCGGTGATCTTAGTTTCCAGGCTCTTTGGCACCCTTGAACTCTTGAGGATGCTTAAGACTGCAACGGGATCCGTAGGCGAAATCAGGGCGCCGAACAGAAGGCAATAGATCAACGGCACAACAAGTCCCATGGCATTGAAGGTCCACCAGCTCAAGAAACCTATCAAGAAGGTTGACCCCACCACACCGACAGTGGCAAGGATTCCGATTATCCATTTTTGGCGTGAAAGATCTTCAAGATTGACATGTAGTGCTCCAGCAAAGAGAAGAAAGCTCAGCATGCCATGGAGCAGCGTCTCGTCAAAGTCGATGCTGCATAGAAGTTCTTCCGCCCCCCGTTTTATTCCTAAACCGAGAGAATCGAGAGCAATCAACCCTAAGGACATCACCAGTGCAATCAACATCAAGCCGATTGTGGTGGGCAAACGGACATAGCGATAGTTCAAGTAGCTGAATGCCGCTGAAAGGGTAACCAGAACTGCAAGGATGTCAAAAAGCTTCATTTTGTTTACGCTCAATTAAGGTTAGACTGCCCTAGCCAAGGTCAGGACATCTACGAATTCGGCACCGGCTTTCGTCAACACGCGAGCACATTCATTCACTGTCGCGCCGGTCGTAAAAACATCATCCGCCAAAAGGATTCTCTTTCCCCTTATTCTCTCTGGATGCTGCAGGGAAAAAGCACCTTTAATATTCTTCCGGCGCTCTGTGCGCCTGAGGTTCGTCTGGGGTTCTGTCCAGCGACTGCGGGATAACGTGAGGCCGTCGAGGGGAATGCCTTCCTGTTTTGCCCACTTCCTGATCAAGAGGTGGGCTTGATTGAATCCGCGTTCTCGCAGGCGCTTCACGTGCAAAGGCACAGAGACGAGGAGGTCTATGCTATTTGAGTCCCAGAATTGAAAGAATGCCTCCTTGGCGAGGCCGCCCAAAGGCTCGGAAAGGGATGTCTTCTTTCCGTATTTGAGCACATGAATAGCTTCCATAAGGATTCCGTCATATACTCCAAAAGCCCGCGCTTTTCTGAAATACTTCTTTTCAAGAAGGCATTCTGAACATCTGTGATCTTCTCCTTCCCGAAAAGCAAAAGGGAGGCCGCATTTTGAGCAAAAAGGAGATGAAATTGGCGCAAGGCCCTCTCGGCACGATTCACAAAAATATTGAGCAGTGACTTTAGAGACGGAATCGGACCCAATCGTGCCAGTTGACGGCTGCCATACGTAATAACTACTGCAGACAAGACACTTGGGGGGAAAAATGGCTCTAAGGGATGTCTCCCACAATCCTTGCAGAAAAGGAATCGCATCCATATCTCTCACGGGGTTGGCAGAGTATCAGGGTCTGGCGTCTTGCTCCCATTTCTTGAGATAGATTTGAATAATCGTCACGGCTGCCGGCGTTATACCGGAAATCCTGGAAGCCTGGCCCAAAGAGATCGGCCGAATATTTGAAAGCTTCTCCTTGACCTCGTTGGAAAGCCCCGGAATGGCCTGGTAGGCTATGCCTTCAGGGATCTTGGTTCCTTCCAGATACGTGACCCGTTCAACCTGCTGCGTCTGACGCCTTATGTATCCATCATATTTGACCAGGATGGTTGCCTGTTCAGCCGCCTCTCTGTCAAAAGAAGAAAGGCGATTGTCAAGCTGGGCAATATCTTTAAATTCGGTCTCAGGTCTTTTTAACAGATCCTTTAATGTCACCGGTTGATTGATAGAGCCAAGGCCGAAACCTTCCAAGGCATGGTTAACCTCTGCTTTTGGATTTAAGCGTACATCTGAAAGAAGAGTCAAGATAGTTTCAATAGCCTCACGCTTGTGTTTAAATTGCTGGTATACTGCGCCGGAGACCAGGCCCATCTCATGTCCGACTTCGCGAAGTCGCAAATCTGCGTTGTCCTCCCGGAGGAGAAGCCGGTATTCAGCCCTCGACGTAAACATCCTGTAAGGTTCCCGGGTCCCTTTGGTCACCAGGTCATCGATCATAACACCTATATATGCCTGGTCGCGTCCAAGGATGATTGGGGAATCTCCTCGCACGTGGCGGACCGCGTTGATTCCGGCCATGAGCCCCTGGCCTGCCGCCTCCTCGTAACCTGAGGTGCCATTGATCTGGCCCGCCAGAAACAATCCTTGAATAGTCTTGCACTCCAGGTTGGGCTTAACCTGCACTGGGTCCACATAATCATATTCAATAGCGTAACCCGGTCGCACAATCTCCACCTGCTCGAGTCCTTCAATAGATCTAAGCATTTTGAGCTGTACATCCGCCGGCAGGCTTGTTGAGACACCGTTAGGATATATCTCTGTCGTTCCAAGGCCCATGGGTTCAAGAAAAACCTGATGCCGGGGTTTATCCCGAAACCGAACGACCTTATCCTCAATAGAAGGGCAATACCGTGCACCAGTCCCTTTGATAACCCCAGCGAACAGGGGTGAACGATCAAGGCCAGCCTTGATTAGCTCATGGGTCCTCGTGTTTGTGTACGTTATGTAACACGGCACCTGCTCTTGAGAAATTGATTCTGTCTCAAAAGAGAATGGGATGGGCGGGTCATCTCCGTGTTGAGGTGTGAGCCTTGAAAAATCGATCGTGCATCCATCCAGACGAGGGGTGGTCCCGGTCTTGAGGCGACCTATCCTCAGGCCCAAGGCCCTCAAGTGGTCGGAAAGCTTGTTTGAAGCAGGATCCCCCATACGTCCTGCAGGAAAACTTCGCAGCCCTATGTGTATCAGCCCTTTTAGGAAAGTGCCTGTTGTTAGAATAACCGTCTTGCCGAAAAACCTCTCCTCAATACTCGTTATCACGCCCTTTACCGTGCCGTCCTCCACGATCAGGGCATCAATCATCGCCTGCTTGACATCCAGATTCTCTTGTTGCTCCAATACCCCCTTCATACGAAGGCGATATTGTTCTTTATCCGCCTGGGCCCTGGATGACTGCACAGCCGGCCCTTTTTTGGTATTCAGGCGACGAAACTGGATACCTGTGGCATCGATATTCTTTGCCATCTCCCCGCCCAGGGCATCGATCTCGCGCACGAGATGTCCTTTGGCCAGGCCTCCTACGGCGGGATTACACGACATCTCTCCAATGTGGTCCACGTTGACCGTGATGACCAAGGTATGATGTCCCATCCGGGCGGCAGCTAAGGCAGCCTCGCATCCCGCATGGCCGGCCCCAACCACTATCACGTCATATGTATTGGAATATGAATCCATATTAGAAATGCTAAAGTTGGGGACTGGAAGAAGCCTTCTGTAAGAGCCGGGCTCGTTCGTTGAACTTCGTACACTTTAGTTTACTTTCTTCTCTGTCTTACAATCTCATACATCACAATGGCGCCGGCCACCGCAGCATTAAGAGAATCGATCGTGCCCTTCTGGGGAACAGATACCAGATAATCACAAGTTTTGCGTACCAATGGACGTATACCCTTGTTCTCCCCCCCGATGACAAGAACCAGACCCACGTTAAAATCAGCCTGGTCAACGGGCCGCTCTGAACCGCCATGGGCTCCCACAACCCAAAGTCCTGCTTTCTTGAGCCGCTGAAGGACCGCAACAAGATTGGGAACTCGTGCAAACAACATATGTTCCATAGCTCCGGCAGAAGCCTTGGAAACGGATGGAGACAAAGGAGCAGAGCGGGCTTTGGGAAAAATAATACCGTGCACACCCATGGCCAGGGCGCTTCTGACAAGGGATCCAAGGTTTTGAGGATCTACAACGCCGTCGAGCGCCAAAACCAGGGGAAGCCTGCCATCTGTTTCAGCCCCTTTGAGGATTTCGTCCTCATCTACTATAGGGAAGCGGCCAACCTGGGCTGCGACGCCCTGGTGCACTGAGTCGCCGAGATGCGATCTAAAAAAATCCGGGACCTTATATTGTACAGGGATCCCCCCGGCCCGAACCCGTTCCAAGAGGGCCTGAACGCCTTTGGTTCCTCGGTTCTTTGAAACATAAACTTTTTTGAACCTCCGCCGTCCGGCGGCAAGGGCCTCGTAAAGAGGGTGTATCCCATATAGAAGATCATCCATCGCCAACCCTACTTGAGCGTAAACAAAATGAAGAACACTGGGTCATACTAAAACCATACTACACTCTCAGCTCTATTTGGAACTTCTTACTTCTCGTAGAGGATCGCTTCTAACCTGGACACTGTCTGGTTCAGATCATCATTAACCAACACGTGATCGTAAAGATGAACCTGAGTCATCTCTTCCTCGGCATCCTTCAAACGTCGTTCCACAGCCTCGGGCGAATCTGTGCCACGCTTCATCAGTCTCTTTCTGAGCTCTGCCATGTCAGGCACAGCTACGAAGACTGAAATTGCTTCGGGATACTTGGAGAATAGTCTCTTTGCCCCCTGAACGTCGATATCCAGCAAAACATCCTGACCAACGGCAAGGGCTTCCTCTATGTATATTGCTGATGTGCCGTAAAGTCGGTCATGCACTTCAGCCCATTCGGCCAATTCGCCGGTTTCGATCTTCTTGCGAAAGGCTACTTCGCTGATGAAGTGATAGTCAACACCATCTTGTTCGTTACCACGAGGAAGACGAGTAGTGTAAGAAATAGAATATCTGAGCTGAGGTCTTTTTCTTAAGATCGTACCTAGTACGGTAGACTTTCCGGCCCCAGATGGTCCGGAGATAATGAACAAATGTCCTTTTGCGGCCATCATTTAAGGATAGGTATCCGTTGTTCGAGGCTGTTATGCGCGGTACGGGGTAGCCATTTTGCCCACACAACTTATTTAGGAGTGAAGCTTCCCCGTCCTGAAGGACGGGCGTTCTGCCTTACGGCAGAACTTCGTGCGCGGGGAGCGAGCCGGCCACATTTTGCAGCGAAGCTCACTCGGACTCCGTGCCCTTTTTCCTTTCCTCCTTGAATTCAAATCCGGTTACATAGCGCTGAGAAATCGTCTCGGCCTGAATAGCCGAAAGAATCACATGGTTGCTATCCGTAATGATAATGGAACGGGTGCGCCGTCCCTGTGTGGCATCAATCAGACGCTTCTCCTCTTTTGCCTCTTCCTTCAGCCGCTTCATCGGGGCAGACCCGGGTGTAACAATGGCGATAATACGAGCGGTAACGACTGTATTTCCGAATCCGATGTTTAACAAAGCTGTATCCATACTAACCTCCAGGGCCTTTTGTCGTTATTCGAGAATCGTTATTTGTTATCTGTTATTGGTTACTTGGAATTCGTTTTCCGGGTTGCGCCTTTGGAATCGAGATTATGCGCCTGACTTGCGCTATTCTTCCGATCCAAAACTCGTCAAGAGACTAATGCTGTATCGAAACTAGAAGGTATCTCAAGAATAAGGTTCGGGTTCAGGGCAAGTCGTAGATCCCGAGCTTGCCGTCGGGGGCGCGGAACGGTGAAAAAGCGAAGCATACACAGTAGTATGTGAGCATTTTGAACCGTTTCGCAACGCCGCCATGGACACTTAGATTGTTTTTGAGATGGGTTCTACTCTATGTTCTGCACCTGCTCCCTTATCTTTTCAAGCTCACTCTTAAGGCTTACAACCATGTGGGCTA
>JAQYVR010000204.1 GCA_030145395.1 Desulfobacteria bacterium | reverse complement strand
TTCTTTAACATCTCTGCCGGCCCCAAGTAACCAACAGCTCTTAAACCACGACGTTCCTGCCCGTCAGCGCCAATGAAGAGTATGGTGGGCAACCCCGAAACCTTGAATTTCTCCCTCAGGGCACTACACTTGTCGTCAGGGGCGGTGCAGTTTACTCTTACCATGACGAACTCTCTTGACATGTCCAAGACCCTCTGGTCCCTGAATGTCTTGCGTTCCATTTCCTGACAGGCAGCACACCAATCCGCCCAAAACTCAATGAGAACGGGCCTATTTGTTGTTTGAAACGAGTCAATGGACTGTGCCTTGTAGTCCACCCAATCGATTGCCGGCGCCTCGGGTCGGATTGCCGCGTTCACCAGCCAGATTCCGGATACGATGAGCAGGAGGCCGAAGATTGCACGTATTGTCTTGAATGTTCGTGTGTAGCCCTCCCCATATTCCAGGAAACCGAGAAATACCCCGCCAAAAATCCCCAAGACACCAAGATAAAAGCTTTGCTGATCATTCACCTGTTTGGCTTGCGGGAGAAGAAAATATATGGCCACACCAATCAGAAGCAAACCGAACAACTTTCTCACCCAGACCATCCACATCCCCGATCTTGGCAACCGGTTCAGAAGGCCGGAAAAAGTAGCCAGGAAAAGATACGGGAGTCCGAGGCCCAAACCCATGACAAAGAAGAGCAATGTGCCTTTTGCCACAATACCCAGCTTGGCAACGATCCCAACCAGTCCAATGATAATGCCGGCGGCGCACGGAGCAATGACCACTCCCACCGTCAATCCCATGATAAAGGATCCGATGGCGCCCTGTCGTGATTTGCCCATGGGTGTCATCAGGAATGAGGGGACCCTGATTTCAAAAGCCCCAAACAGGCTGGCTGCCATGGAAAGAATCATGATCGTGATGACAATGATGAACCAGGGACTTTGAAATAGGAAACCCCATTGCTTGCCTGCCAGTCCGGAGATCAGACCCAAAACGGAGAAGACTATAGCGATGCCTACAACGTAGTACGATGCCAGAAAAAACGTTCCCCAACGCGTTTGCTCTTTTTGAGCAACAAAGAAACTGACAGTTATCGGTATAACGGGGTAGACGCAAGGAGTCAGGTTTAATGCCAGTCCAAAGAGGAAGAAGGCCACGAGAGCATAAGGAAGCCCCCTTTCAATAACCTGTTTGGCGTAAAGTTCATTAGAAGTAAGAGAGGCTTTTTGTTGGAAGACATCCTTATTGGTCAGCTTGATTGTTTGGCCCGGCTCGACGATTTCTAATGGTATCTCAAACTTCACGGACGTGGGCATGAAACAACGTTGATCGTCACAGGCCTGATAAACCAGGCGACCTGATATATTGATGTCTCCCGGGGCAGCATTCTCCGGGAGTTTGGCCTGCGTCCTCATCACGGTTTTGCCTTCGTAAACAGACACCTTATCGGGGGAAAAAGAAAAAGATTTAAGCGCCGGCGCCGGATAGCTCACGGGTCCGAACAAGATACCTTCTGTCTCGTCAAGTTTTACAACTGTCGGTATCAAGAACTGGTCCAAAGGCTTGTGACTGTTGATGTGAAAACCCTGCTTGATACTTGCCACAATGGCTACCTGGAAGGATTCACCTGGATGGATGCGTTCATGTGAGGCGTGGGCGTCCACTCGAACAACATTCAAGTCCTGAGGAGACTGTCCGAATGATGATGAGACTAACGCAGACAGCAGGAGAAGGACAGCACAGCATAGCAGGCCGGCCCTAGTATAGGAAACTCTCAGATGAGACGAAGCGAGCGGCATGTTTGTGAAAAGTCTGTGTTCTTGCATCCCTCGGCCATGAGTCTATGATGGTTGTTCATTAGTGCGCAAGATTATTGTCCTTTGACGCCTATGAGCTCCAGGACAACGTCTGTAATCTCTTTGTGCATAGTTTGCTCATCTCTGGAGGCATCAATCAATCTAAAGCGTTGTGGTTCCTCACTGGCCAATGTCAGATAGCCCTGGCGCACCTTTTCGTGGAAGGCAAGGGCCTCCTTTTCAAAACGATCTTCCGGCAGGCCCCCAGACCGGCTATTGATCCGTTGCCATGCCCGCTCAAGCCCGTCATGAGCCGGCAGATCAAGTATTAGCGTCAAGTCCGGCTTAAGCCCGCCCAGCACCATGTGATGGATTTGCTGAATCAGGTCCAGGTCAAAGCCTCTGGCGTATCCCTGATACACAGTGGTGGCATCAAAGAATCGATCTGACACAACCACCTTTTTTGAAGCCAGAGCAGGCTTGATCACCTCATGGACGTGTTGTGTCCGGTCTGCCTCGTACAGAAGGAGTTCAGTTAAGGGAATCATAGATGTGTGAGCCGCATCCAAAAGAATTGCCCGAATCTTATTTCCGATTTCGGTGGCTCCCGGTTCGCGTGTCAAGACACAGTCATAGCCCTTTGCCTGCAGCACAGGAATTAGAAGCTCTATCTGGGTGGTCTTGCCGGAACCCTCTATTCCCTCAAAGGTGATGAACATAGGTCGTGTCAGTTGAGATCCGTTGAGCAGTCAAAGGTTTTAGTCAATCTATATACATAGCACTGATGATCATGGAAATCTTCGTGTCTCGGCCGGGTCTCTAATAACATAGGGAATACTGACTATTGACAGCGGACCGCACACATCATGTGAACACGTATCCTTATGTTCAATCCTTGTCAGAGCCTGAGCTGTCTACTTTGCCCTTAAAGAAAAAGCGCTCCAGAGCCCTGTGGTAGGAGGTCCAGGCAGCCTCGGGGTCCTCCGCATCCATGAAAGTGCGCACTGCCATGAACTTGGCGTCCAGTTGATCTAAGTAGTGGAGGATGACTGCTTCAAGAGTCTTTGGTGGCTCAGGTGATCCAAAATCTCGTGTGCCGTGGTGGCTGACAATCATGTGTTTCAAGACAAGGGCGATGTCTGCCGGAAAGTCATTGATCGAGGCAATCTTTCTTTCCAGCATTTCAACTCCGATAACAATGTGATGGAGCAGTCGCCCTGCATCTGAATAGTCGATATGGGTCTCATAAGAAAACTCTTGTATCTTGCCAATGTCATGAAGGATACCACCTGTGAGAAGAAGATCCTTGTCAATTCCCTTATAATGGTCGGCAACCGCCTGGACGAGCAATGCAATCGAAAGGGTATGTTCTAGAAGCCCACCCACCCAGGCGTGATGCATCTTCTTTGCTGCAGGGGCGGTTTTGAAGGAATCAACAAAGGCCTTGTCTTCGAAAAACGCGGATAGGAGCCTTGACAAGTGTTCGTGTTCCACCGTTTGACTGATCTGTATCAGTCTGCCCAGCATCCGGTCCACGTCGCGCTCGGTCGTTGGTAGAAAATCTCGAGCATCTATCTTGTCTGGATCAAGCCGGTTCAAGTGTTGGACGACGAGTTGTAAAGCGCCTCTGTACTCAGCCGCGTTTCCCTTGATCTTGACATAGTCTCCGGCAACAAAGCTTTTGCTGATAGCCTCAACATTATCCCATGCCACCGCCCTGATTTCGCCGCTGCGGTCCACCAGGCTCAGGGTTAGATAGGGGTCTCCGTCTTTTTTGAAAGCTATATGTTTGTCGCGGGCGACAAAAACATCATCTATCACTTGTCCCGCATTGATTGAGTTGACAAAGGCTTTTTTCAAATGCTGCTCCGTTCGATTTTAACACACTTTAGTGGATAGACTATACAAATCAGCCTGCAATCAGCCTCATGGTTACGTTGTCAGCTTGGTCAAGGGAATATCCCAGCTTCTGAGATTATCCATGGATTGATAGTCTGTCATATCGCACTGGATGGGCGTAATGGAGATGTAGTTTCTGCAAAGAACCGCACCGTCCGTATCCATGTCCTGGTCGAACATCTGGGTTTCGGTCCCTTGCCAGAAGTAAGTCTGCTTTCTGGGATCGGTTCTTCTTAAGAATGCTTCCTTTAACCTGGATATCCCCTGTTTGGTTATGCGAATCCCCTTGATCTGATCGGGGGAGCAGGCAGGGACATTCACGTTGAGGAAGGTGCCCTCAGGAAGGCCGTTTTCCATAATCTTGGCAATCAAAATAGCGACGAATTCTGCGGCTGCGTCGTATTCCAGATCCGGATTGGAACTTTGTGATACTGCTATGGCCGGGATTCCAATAAGGGCTGCTTCCTTGGCTGCTGATACGGTTCCAGAATAGTTTAGATTGACTCCCACATTAGGTCCGGGGTTGATTCCGGAAACGACCAAATCAGGCCGGGCTTGGAGGATCTCAAGAACTGCAAGCTTGACGCAATCAGCAGGTGTTCCGCTCACCGCATGGCCCCAGCCGCCGTTTGTCTGAATTTTGTTGACCCTTAATGGATGTGTGAGTGTAATACTGTGTCCGACCGCACTTCGTTCCGTGTCCGGTGCAACAACGGTGGTCTGATGTTCATCAGACAAAGCCTTTTCCATAGCCCAAAGGCCCTTGGCGTGTATGCCGTCATCGTTGGTGAGAAGGATGTTCATGGTAATTGCCTTGGGTAGCAGAGTTGAAGAACTCGGTTTGTAACCGAGATCTGAGTTGTTTGTTAGACGCAATATAATTGACCGATGAATCTAATAGATATTCCATGATATTGCAAGTCCCGGATCCACCGTCTGTCAAGTTTGCCGGAGATTGAAGCTCTCAGCCCTAAAGGTCCTGGAGCTTCCCGGTAAGGCATTCTTCTGATTTCAGATAGCTTCCCTTACGACCGACCAAGGTCAGGCGTAAGGGAAGCAGGCCGGTCGCGGGGGGGGGGGTGCGCCGACGTACTAAGGTACTTCAAGTGCCCACCAACAAAGAAGATCCGATGAAATCGGCAGACCCGAAGGGCCAAAAAAGAACGAAGGAAAGAATAGCCTTGCAACTAATTCGGTAAGGTGACAGATTTCGACGGCCCCGCTCTGAGATAACCCGTTGCAATGGTATCGATTATTGTTGTTGGTTCGTTTCTTTTGGCGGTGGGTTTGGGAAGCTTGAAGGAGTAGTGACGCTTCCGCGAAACCTGACACCAAATAATTATTGATCTTATATCTTTCCTGACTATAGAATGAAGCTTAATACAATCATAAAGTTACGCAAGAGATGCTAAAAGACAGTAGGAAGGGAATACCCTGTTATGGTACTGAAGCAAGCTAAAGAGGTTCTTCAGATCGAAGCCGAAGGAATACTGGGCGTCATTGATCGTCTAGACAACAATTTTGTTAAGATGGTAGATCTGATTTACAAAAGCAAGGGAAGGGTCATTATCACGGGTATCGGAAAATCCGGGATTGTGGCCAGGAAGATCGTTGCAACCTTGAATAGTACCGGAACCCCATCGCTTTTTCTTCATCCTGTGGAGGCCATGCACGGTGACCTGGGGATGGTAGGCGCTGGCGATGTGGTGATAGCTCTTTCCAGCAGCGGGGAGACAGATGAACTGAATGTGCTGATACCAAGTATTAAGAGAATTGGCTGTCCATTGGTTGCCTTTACCGGCCAGGTGGAGTCCACCTTGGGTAAACAGAGTGATATTTTTATCGATGTTGGTGTTGAGCGGGAGGCCTGTCCCCTTGGGCTTGCGCCAACGGCAAGCACCACGGCCCTTTTGGCCGTGGGAGACGCACTTGCGGTTACTCTTGTTAATAAGCGCAAGTTCAAGTCTAAGGATTTCAGGAGATTTCATCCTGGTGGGAGCTTGGGTCAGCACCTTTCCGTTAAGGTTAAGGAAATCATGTTCACCGGCAAGAAGATCCCCGTGGTTTCCAAGGGTGAGACCATGCGTCATGCAATCCAAGAGATCAATCGCATGCATTTTGGGGCCACACTGGTGGTGGAAGGGGATAATATCCTTGCTGGAATTGTAACCGACGGCGACATCCGACGGTATCTCATGACTCAAGAACGGATCTACGACCGACGGGTAGAAGAGGTGATGACGACAAATCCCAAAACTCTCGGACCTGACAGCTTGGCCTCCCAGGCCCTGAGTATCATGGAGCAGCATGAGATTACGCTTCTGCCGATAGTTAACCCTGTTCAGAAAGTCCGGGGCATATTGCACCTTCATGACATTCTGGGAAAGGGTGCTTTTAGGTTCAATGGTGTCTGATACTAACAAGCTTCCAAGGGGGTTGATTTGCCCCCTGGTTACTCCGCTGAAGACCGGAGATGTGCTGGATGTGGCTACCCTTGATCGGCTCGTTGGCCAGGCCGGGATTGGGGCAGATGCCTTGCTCATTGGTGACGTTTTCTGGGGCGAAAGTCTGGTGCTAAGCCCTGAGATAAGGATAGAGATGGCAAGTGCCATCCTGGAGATTGTTCAGGGGAAATGGCCGGTTCTTATTACAATTACGTCCGATACGTCCAAGGCCGCCCTTGGACTACTGGCTAGGATCGAGTCATATATAGAACAATCAGGTTATTCAGGGAATGTCTTCTGGGTGGATTACCCTATCTGCTACCACAGTAACCGGGGACTTCCCCAATTCTATGAAGATATGGCCCGGGATACAAATATTCCTCTCATATTGGGCAACCACCGTGGGCTGATTCAAAGGTCCGATAGTCGTGTTAAGCACAAGGATATCCGAACGAGTGTCTTGAAAAGACTCTCAGAGAATAGCTGGATTCAGGGCTTGATCTTTAACGGCTCATTGAAGCGATCAATAAACTACCACAAGGCGGTTCGGAATAGACGAGGTTTCAAGTTTTACGATGGGGATGAGTCAGCGTTTATAAGACAGCCAAGTTCAGATGGTGTAGTGGCTGGAGGGGCTAACTTGCTTCCTCGGGCCTGGCATGAGATTACGTGGTCCTGCCTGAATCAATACGATGTTCAGAGGCAGTACGCGGACCATGTGAGCCAAATGTGGGAAACCGGTGTGATGGTCCAGGAATTCTATGATCTTTACGCAAAGCAACCTGCCGCTGTCCTAAAACGCATGCTCCATGTTGCCGGGGTGCTTCCAAATGCCCACACGGCGTCAGACACCAGTCCTACCGACAGGAGTCAGAACAAGGCGATTGAGGCCGTTTGCAGAAAATACGATCTGATATGAGATTGATCAAAGGGTGACCTAACATGACGAAGAAAAAACAGATTGACACATCCATTATGACCCTTGGCACGGCCAAGATTCCTTCTCCCGTTGAAGCGCGGGAAGGGAAGGGGGAGCAGAGGTGCTTTGTCCAGGATGAAGAGCGAATCTTGGTTAACGCTCGGCAAGATCGTGTAATGACAGCTGTTAAGAATGGGAAGGAGCCCTTGTCCTTTGAACGGGCGGGCCCTCGGCGCAAAATTTACTTTGATCCAAGCAAGCTTCGCTGTGCCATAGTGAGTTGTGGTGGGCTGTGTCCAGGGACAAACGACATTATCCGCTCCCTTGTGTTGGCGCTTCACTACAACTATGGCGTCCACAATATTTGTGGTATCCGGTACGGATTCCAGGGCTTCATGTCCTCGCATGGGCATGAGTTGATGGAGCTTACGCCGGAGACCGTCTCAAATATCCACGAGGGCGGCGGAACAGTTCTGGGCACTTCGAGAGGTTCCCAAGACATTGAAAGTATTGTAGATGTCCTGGAGCGGACGAACATACGTCTCCTTTTTACCATTGGGGGGGACGGTACCATGGTCGCATCAACGATGATTGCTGATGCAATAATGAAACGAGGATTAAAGATCGGTGTCATAGGTATACCGAAGACCATTGATAATGACATCTATTTGATAGATCGATCTTTTGGATTTGGCACTGCCGTTGGTGTGGCCGTTGACGTTATCCGTTCTGCTCACAATGAGGCCACGAGTGCCCTGAATGGGATTGGGCTCGTCAAGCTCATGGGCCGTCATTCAGGATTCATTGCAGCAGAGGCTACCCTGGCAATGCCGGTTGTGAATTTTGCCCTTATTCCTGAGTCGGACTTTGATTTGGGAGGTCCCGGAGGATTCCTTGAGGTTCTGAAAGAGCGGCTGTTGCACAGAAAACATGCCGTCATTGTGGTGGCGGAAGGCGCTGGGCAGAAGTTCTTCGAGAACGAGCCCAAGAGGTACGATGCTTCTGGAAACGTTCGTCTGCATAACATCGGTCTTTTTCTGAAGGAGATCATTACTGATTATTTCATAAAAGAGAAGATGGAGGCTACCCTGAAGTATATTGATCCGAGCTATATGATCCGAAGTGTTCCCGCCAATACCAACGATGGTGTCTTATGCGGTTTGTTGGCCCGCAGAGCGGTTCATGCGGGCATGGCAGGAAAGACCAAAATGCTCGTGGGCCTGTGCAATAATCACTTCGTTCATATTCCCATGGAGGAGACAGTTGGAAAGCGAAGACAGGTGGACTGCCGTGGGGATATGTGGATGGGTGTCCTGGAGACCACAGGTCAGAATTCCCTGAAGAATTGACGAATGACCAGTGACGGATGACTTCACACATGACTCACCCCATGACTTACGATCTTGTCCCTTCTGATGAGATCTTCAGCCGCATTTCGAGACTCCAACGCGAACTGGTAGACGCCGGGCTGGATGGCGCTATAGTCCCGGACGGGATCAATATGTTCTATTACACAGGGACCCTGCAAAACGGTGTCCTGTTTGTCCCGGCTGATGGAGACCCTCTCTTCTTCATACGTCGAAGCTTTGAACGGGCAAAGAAAGAAACCCCGCTCAAAGCTGTTTTGCAGTTTAAGAGCTTTAGAGAACTACTTCCCACACTGGACAGTCACGGTTACCGGGCGGGGACTCTGGGCGTTGACGAGACCACTATCGCCGTTTCGATTTTCAAAAAGCTGTCAGCAGCTTTTCCCAAAACCGTGTTTGAAGATATCAGCCTTAAGCTGTCCATGATCCGGTCCGTCAAGTCGGAATACGAGATCGGTCTTATTCGCGAGGCGGGAAAGAGACACAAAGTTATCTACGATCACATTCCGGGCATTATCCGGGAAGGGATGACCGAATGGGAACTCGGATCAGCCATCCATGCACATATGCTCAAACTCGGCTACACGGGGCTGGGGAGGCTTGCCGCTTTTAACACTGAGTTTTTTGCGGGTGTGATCAGTTTCGGGGAATCATGCAATTATCCTAGTGCTTCCGTGGGACCTGATGGCCTTGTAGGCTTATCTCCGGCATTCCCCTTTCTTGGCGGAGCCAAGAGACTTGAAAAGAGTGAGATAGCCTTCGTCGATACGGGGTTTGCCTATCAGGGCTATTTCACGGACAAGACCAGGATCTTCGTCCTAAACTCTCTTTCCAAAGCGGCTGCGGAGGCCCACAAGATCTGCGTCGACATCCAAGAGGCGGTTCGACGCCGGTTAAAACCCGGTGCGATTCCGTCCGAGATATTCAGTGAGGTGTATCAGACTGAGGTGGTCTCAAGAAACTTCGAGGAACACTTCATGGGATTCGGGAGCAACCAGGTTCTATTCCTTGGTCACGGCATCGGTTTGGTTATTGATGAGTTTCCAGTCATTGCCGGAAGAGTAGAATCGCCCCTTCAGGAAAACATGATAATTGCGGTGGAACCCAAAAAAGGTATTGCAGGAATCGGACTTGTAGGGGTGGAAAATACCTTTCTGGTCACTGAGCGGGGCGGCGAGAAACTGACACCAGGTTCTGATGAAATAAAAGTAGTTTGACCTGCAAAAGTCACCAAAAAATTGGGGGAAGTCCAGGGATGGTTTCTCTTGACTCTCGGGCTTTCTCTCACTATGTTCCTCTATCCAAAGGCCTGTTGTTCATTATAGTTAGTGCCCATCCATAAATGACTTAACAAGTGTCGGGCACAAGATAATCTGAGAAGACTTAGACACCGACAGGGGGTGCGTGATGACGGCAAAAGATAAGATTGGAACAATCGGGGTCCTGACAGGAGGTGGTGACGTCCCAGGCCTGAATCCGTGTATCAAGGCGATAGTCCATTGGGCAATTGACGAAGGCATGCGCGTGCTTGGCATAAAGAAGGGGTGGGCCGGGCTGGTTGAATACCATATTGAAGATGAAAACACTCACGATGTGAATGTTATATCTATGGACAAACGCATGGTGCGAACCATTGACCGGTCAGGCGGTACCATTCTGCACACTTCACGGACCAAGCCAAGTGCGGTGAAAAAGAGTGAGATTCCGGCTTTCTTGGACGCCCATCCGACCGAAGATAAAACTGACCTAACGCCTCATGTCATGAGAAACTTGGAACATCTTGGTATTGACTTGTTGATTCCTATTGGCGGCGACGACACCCTGAGCTACGGAGAACTGCTGCACGAAGAAGGCTTCCCCGTCATTGCCATTCCAAAGACGATGGACAATGACGTATTTGGGACCGACTACTGTATAGGCTTTTCAACGGCGGTGACCCGGTCGGTCAATTTCATTCATGCCTTGCGTACGTCTTCTGGTTCCCATGAGCGGATAGCCGTGGTCGAGTTATTTGGAAGGAATTGCGGTGCGACCGCACTCATATCCGCATACCTTGCAGGAGCTGACCGGGCTATCATTTCCGAGGTCCCATTTGATCCGGAAAGACTGGCCAAACTGATCATGGAAGACAAAGAGGCCAATCCAAGCAACTATGCGGTGATGACCATCTCGGAAGGGGCTCAGATGGTGGGTGGAAAAGTCCATGAGTATGGTGAGGAGGACGCATACGGCCACAGAAAGCTTGGTGGGATTGGCCTTGTGACAGGAGATGCATTAAAGAAACTAACCGGTCAGGGGATTATTTTTCAACAGCTTTCTTATCTTATGAGGAGCGGCGCTCCAGACTCGCTCGACCTCATGGTGGCTATCAATTTTGCCCACATGGCCCTTAATCTGGCAAAAAAGGGGGTTTACGGCCGTATGGTCTCACTCTCAGGAGGAACGTATACGGATGTTCCTATAAGCACAGTGACAGCTGATGTAAAACGTGTGGATGTTCGGGAACTCTATGACGTGGAGGAATATAGGCCCAAGGCCAAAACTATTGTGGGTAAACCGATGTTTCTCTATTAGAACATATCTCAAAAACAATCTAAGCGCCCATGGCGGCGTTCCGAAACGGTTCAAAATGCTCACATACTACCGTGTATGCTCCGCTTTTTCACCTGTCCTGCCATAGCTCTTTGAGCGACGGCGGACCGTTCCGCGTTTGCTGAGAACCTTTATCTTATCAATAGATCCGAAGTCCCGCCGTCAGGCGGGGCCCTGAACCCTCACCTTATTCTTGAGATAGGTTCTAACCCCTTCTATAGCCCCATCTCATTCAAGTCTTTAACCAGAGATTGAACAGAATCTGCCGATTTTTGCAGAGCAGAACGCTCTTCTTTTGTCAGTATCACCTCTATAATCTGTTCTACCCCCTCTTTGCCCAGCTTTACTGGAACGCCAACAAAAAGACCGTGAATATCATACTCTCCCTCCAAGTAGGCGGCGCACGGAAGGATCTTCTTCTTGTCTTTGAGGATCGACTCCGTCATCTCCGCGACGGCTGACGCGGGTGCGTAATAAGCGCTACCCGTCTTCAACAGATCAACGATCTCAGCACCACCCAATCGAGTGCGCTCTACAAGGGCATCGATGCGATCCGCCGACATCAGTTCGGTTATAGGAATACCAGCAACCGTGGAATAGCGGGGGAGCGGCACCATGGTGCGGCCGTGGCCTCCTAAAACAAAGGCATGCGTGTTTTCTACGGATACATTCAGCTCCGCGGCAATAAATGAGCGGAAACGGGCAGAGTCCAGAACACCGGCCATTCCCAAGACCCGATTCTTGGGGAACTTGCTGGTTTCCAAGGCTACATGACACATTGCATCAAGAGGATTGGTGACAACAACGAGAATGGCATGAGGTGATAAGGGTGCCACCTGTTCAACAACGATCTTCACAATCTTGGCATTGGTTGTCAGCAAATCGCCCCGACTCATGCCTGGTTTGCGCGGTAGGCCCGCGGTGATGATGATGAGATCGGAGCCTTCTGATGCCTCGTACGTGTTGGCTCCGATGATCCGGGCGTCATGTTTTTCTATAGGGGCGGCCTCCTGCAAATCGAGAGCTCTCCCTTGAGGCAGGCCCTCCACGACGTCGATCAAGACCACATCTGCAAGTTCCTTTTCTGCCACCCTTTGTGCCACGGTGGCTCCCACATTACCCGCACCAACGACTGTTACTTTTTTCTGCATCTTTCCGTCTCCTTCTGATTCTTGAAACCTAAAAGTCGGCCGGACTCTTGATTGCAAGGCCGGGCCTATTTAAGACATATGCGTAGATCATCGTTGTGGAAACGTCCGCATGCCCCAACAGCTCCTGTACAGTGCGGATATCATAGAAACTTTAGGGACGTTATTGATTAGCTTGACTTACTCTCTCATTTTCTTTGTAATTGCTTTGGAGATGGCAGATGTTGACACTCCAAGATGTCGGGCTACTTCTGCTAATGGAAGTCCGTAATCCTCCACCAATTGATAGGCAATCTGCGACCTCACTTGACAAATGTGCCCACGGCGACTACCCATCCGCAGTTCTTTAGCACTGATTTCCTCCTGATCGCATATCTGATTAATAAACGTCGCTATGTCTTTTCGGTCTTTGTTTCGCCCAAATTGGTGTTTCAGTCTTTCGTCTGCGTCCCTTAGAATTGTCTCTACAAAATCTCCGCTGCCTAATATACGCTCATCAGTAAAAACCCGCTCTTTGGCTCTTCGCAACGACAATACCTCTGACCAGCCTCCAACAGAACGAATCAAACCGCCCCCAACAAGATCCGATCGTCTGCCCTCAGTAACACCTGACTTAACATATTGACGATAAGCTCTTCTGGCGGGGCCTTCTTTCTCACGAAACCATGACAAGACATAATCCCGATCCTGCCAGTCGTGCTTCACTCTGCCCATCAATACCGCATGTCCACACCAGCGATATCTGTCCAGTTCCGATAGACTCTTTACCAGTTTCGCCCTCAATGGATTCAGGTGAATGTAGCGCACAAGCTCTCGAAAATAAGAATCCTCGTCACAGACTATCGACTTGTAACGATTTTGGAAAAGATGACCGTAACGGTGATGACGGCGGTTATAGGTAATTGCATAACCGATAAGAAACCGTTGCATGCACTTTGACAGGCCATATGGCCCACTGCGCAAAAGAATATGGGCGTGGTTTGTCATTAATGCCCATGCATAGATAACGGTCTCGGTTTCAGAGGCAATCTGTCCCAAGCGCGAGACAAAATTGTCTCGATCCTTCCGGTCATCAACTATCCAGCGCTGTTCTATCCCTCTGACAATAATGTGATGCAGCGTTCCGGGTGCATCAAGCCTAGCCTGCCTTGGCATCGCCCTTTCTCTTAATGTGTTCTTGGCATCCAATTATCATAGCTATTCAACCTAGTCAATAACGTCCCCCCAAATTGGCATTCACTATGTCAATTCAAGTTGCAAGTGCACCACTGACATCACCTCGATTTGCGTGTTGACTTTTTTTCAAGTCTGACTAATCCTAAGACGCAGAATCGCCAAATCGCCAGACCTCTTCAGGGTCCGAACTCTTGGTGGTCTCAGGACAGAGGGGAAGAAGAAACCAAATCAAGAGAGGAGTCAACCGTGGAAGTTCCTTTGTATGACACCGTTTTTCCAGGCTTGAAGTTGGTGAGGCAGGGCAAAGTGAGGGACATGTATGATCTGGGTGATGCCCTGCTAATGGTTGCCACAGACCGCATTTCTGCTTTTGATGTCGTGATGCCGAATCCCGTCCCGGGGAAAGGCCGCATCCTGACACAGATGTCAGGATTCTGGTTTAAAATGATGGAAGGCCTTATTCCGAATCATCTCATCAGCGCTGATGTGGGGCAGTTTCCGGAGGCATGTCACCAGTATGTTGACGTTATTAAAGATCGTAGCATGCTGGTTCGCAAAGCAGAGCCGCTTTCAGTAGAATGTATCGTTCGAGGATATATCTCGGGTTCCGGGTGGAAGTCGTATCTGGAATCCGGAGGTGTTTGTGGGATAAAACTCCCACAAGATTTGCAGGAATCCGACCGGTTTCCGGAGCCGTTATTTACTCCCTCGACCAAGGCGGATATCGGACTCCACGATGAAAACATTTCCTTTGAACGGGTCGAGGATATGTTGGGAAAGGATATGGCTGCGCGGTTGAGAGATATCAGCTTGGCCATCTACAAACAAGCCGTGGCATTTGCCGAGCCCCGCGGCATCATCATAGCGGACACCAAGTTTGAGTTTGGTCTGATCGAAGGCGAACTGGTCCTGATCGATGAGATCCTCACCCCTGATTCATCCCGCTTTTGGCCCAAAGACACATATCAGCCAGGCGGAGCTCAGAAAAGTTTTGATAAGCAATACTTGCGAGATTACCTTCTTTCACTCGACTGGAATCAAAAACCGCCAGCTCCGGCACTACCGCCAGAGGTTGTTGAAAACACCCTAAGAAAATATGAGGAGGCCTTGCGAAGGTTAACAGGGGATTTGTAAGGCTGATTGAAGAACCCTGCAGCAAGCTGCAGGGAATGTTCTGCCTTGCGGCAGTGCTTCGCGCCGACCGTAAGGAAGTTGGCTATTCTTAGATTCGCTCGCTAACCCCCCAGCCCGCGAAGCACTGCCGTCAGGCAGAACCTGCGGGGATGCACTCGCTGTTGCGGTTCAAGAGACAAGGTATCCATGGGTTATATGAGTTCTGCTCAGTTTGATTATGAAGACAGGACGATCTCCATGTCCGAAATCGACACCGGAGATGATACCTGCCGTTTGAATCTTCATTCCGACCCAGAGGTACTTGTCGCTTCTATTCGGGCCATTGGCCTCGTCAATCCACCAGTTCTGAGACAGCGGCAGGATTTGAAGTATCAGATCGTATGCGGCTTCCGTCGGGTCATGGCCTGCAAGGCCTTGGGATGGCATAAACTGAATGTGCGTGTCCTGAACGGAATGCCTGCAGAGCTTGACGCGCTCAAGCTGGCAATATTGGATAACCGATCTCATCGTCAGCTAAACGTTGTGGAACAAGCCTGGGGAATTCAGAAACTTTCTTCTCGGCTACCAAAAGGCAAGCGTCTCGAGATATTGTCATCGTTGCTCGGATTTCCTGAAAACCAGAAAGTCTTTATGAAGTTGGAGGCCCTGTCCCGGCTTCCAGGAGCCATCCAAAAAGGTGTTACAGAGGAAATCATCTCCTTTGAGGCGGCAGTCGCTTTAAGCGAATTTTCGCATGAAGATGCCGTGTCCTTCCTGGAGCTTTTCAAAGTGCTTAAGCTGAGCCAGAGCAAACAGATAGAGGTCATTGCCTTGGTTCAAGAGATTGCAATTCGCGAAGAGCTTCAGCCCGGAGACGTCCTTCAATGTGCGGAAATCATGACAATCCTGGATAGGGCCGAGTTGAACAGGAACGAGAAAGGCTCAAAGATCAGGGCCTATCTGAAACGGCGTCGGTTTCCTGCGCTAACGAAAGCAGAGGAAAGGTTCTCAAAGGAACTCAAGGCGCTGAAACTGGACGAGCACATTCATATGACGGGCCCCCCTCATTTTGAAGGGGGTCTTCATACGTTGCGCATGACTTTCAGGAGTATTGAAGATTTTGAGGAACGCCGCAAGGTTCTCGATGCCATAGCCAAGAACCCTGCGCTGAGAAGGTTATTGGAACCTTTTGAATGACGGCTTCGTAAGAAGTCCATCTGCGGCGTTGCGCATCCTCTTTCGTCGCTGCGACGTACCGTAAGTACGCCTCACTCCTCAAGACTTGCGCGCCTTGCATCTGGAGCTTCTTACTGTGCCGTCCACCTGATGACTTCTTACGAGATCACCTTGAACCGCGATAGTGAGCGCATTTCCCCCAGCTTGTCGGAGCACAGCGGAGATCCCGTTTTGACGGGGCTGCGGGGAGCTTCAAGAATTGACGGCAGACCGATTGGGGCAACAGCCTGTTTTCTTTTGACTTTAGGCACTTTAGCGCACTTTAGTTCACTTTAGGCACTTAAAAAAGATGATTTCCAAGCTGTACATTGAAGAGGCGGTTAGCCAACATCCCACCGTCAGCACTGTCCGGCAATCCCTCCCTGGCGTTCCCATCTCTGTCGTGTCTGACTCAGCGAAGGTACATGAGGCCCTTGCTGCCATGCGGGACCCTATAGCTGCGGGAAAACGTGTTCTGTTCCTTACCCGCAACAAGGGGTCCTTTCTGAGAAAATGTCCTGGCACCCAATCGTATGTCTGTTGTGGCTACCAGATTCTTCACATCGGAACCTACTGCAGCATGGATTGTGCCTACTGCATCCTGCAAGCCTACTTCCACCCGCCGGTCTTACAGTATTTTGTCAATCAAGAGAGGCTTTTTGAGGAACTTGAGAGTGTTTTCCAGTCTGAGAGGCCCCCATTTCATAGGATTGGAACCGGGGAGTTTACGGACAGCATGATATGGGAACCGTGGACCGGGCTTTCAAAAACCCTGGTTCCCTGTTTCGCTCAGCAGGACCGGGTCGTGCTGGAATTGAAAACCAAGTCAACAGCTGTTGAGAATCTCAGGGGTCTGGAACACAACAGAAAGACCGTCGCAGCCTGGTCCCTCAATCCCCCGGCCATGATCCGCAGTGAGGAGCGCGGCACCGCCAGCATGAGGGCCCGTCTGAAGGCTGCCGCTCAGTGTGAGGCCTGGGGCTATCCCCTGGCATTTCATTTTGATCCGTTGATCTTGTATGAGGGCTGGGAAAAGGATTACAAGAGATTGGTGAAAGAGCTTTTTAGAAGTGTGTCTGCCCAAAACATTGCCTGGATTAGTCTTGGCTCCTTTCGCTTTATGCCATCCTTAAAACCGATCATCCAGAAACGATTTAAGAAATCAAGGATCATCTACGGTGAGTTTATCCCGGGTGTGGATGGCAAAATGAGGTATTTCAAGCCCCTCCGCATCCAACTCTATCGGAAAATGGTGGCCTGGATCAGAGAGCTGGCTCCGGACGTCATGCTATATTTTTGCATGGAGGACGAGGAAGTGTGGGAGAAGGCCCTGGGATTTGTGCCTGAAGATCGAGGTGGATTATCGAGAATGCTGGATGAAAGTGCCGCACGGCATTGTGGAGTGGCGATTGAAGATTGAAAGCGCAGAGCGCAGAACGCAAAGGGCAGAGCGTGAGAGAATAAAACGCTATGCGCCATGCGCCATGCTCTATGCGGGGGCAGCAGAGCATTGTTTTTTCACCTTTGGCCTACGTCACGACGGTCAATCAACAATCAACGGTCAACAATAGCCAATGGGATATAGGAACACAGTTCTTCTTGTTTGCTTAATAGCTTTGTGGGGTTTCTGCGGAATTGCCTGGTCCTCTTCGTTTGTCCTGGTGCGTTGGGTGGACGATGGGGATACTGTGGTACTTGCTGATGGGAGGCGGGTGCGTTATTGCGGGATCAACGCTCCGGAGGTCGCTCACAAAGAAAGACCCGCGCAAAGATTCGGTCCAGAGGCCAGAGATGTTAACCGGAAATTAGTATTCAAGAGACCAGTCCGTCTGGAACTTGGCCGGGAAAAACACGATCAGTACGGCCGTGTGCTGGCCTATCTCTTTTTGAAGGACGGCACCTTCGTTAATGCCGAGTTGGTGAAGAGCGGGTGTGCCCACTATGTGTTTCGAAGACCCAACAAGAAATACGATTCGCTATTGCTTCGTCTCCAGCAAGAAGCAATGGCAAAGAAGGTGGGAATGTGGGAGGGGTTTCCAGATCAAAGAGGGCCCTTTCTCGGCAATCGCCATTCAAAGCGCTTCCATCAGACGACGTGTCCGTTCGGGAAAGGCACATCCCTCAAGCGTCGAATCATCTTCAAGACCAGTTATGACGCCTTTTGGGAGGGCTACAGCCCGTGTAAGAAATGTGCCCTTATCACTCTTCGCTCTTGGTCTTTTCAACAACCTTCTGAAGGATCTGGGCCGGTACCTCGTCATAATGGTCAAACTCGGTCGTAAAGGCTGCCCTTCCACCGGTCATTGACGTGAGATCAGGGGCATAGCTCAAGATCTCTGCCATGGGCACCTGGGCGCGGATGACCTGCTTTTTGCCCTTGGGATCCACACCTAGGACCCGCCCCCGCCTGCCGTTTAGGTCTCCTATTACATCGCCCATGCAATCATCAGGCACAGTGACATTCATGTTCATTATAGGCTCGAGCAGAGTAGGTTTGGCATCCTGGACGCCTTTTTTAAAACACATGGATGCGGCAATCTTGAATGCCATCTCAGAAGAGTCCACATCGTGGGACTTGCCATCATAGAAGCGGACTTTTACATCCACAACAGGACAACCAGTCAGGACACCGGACTGCATCGCCTCGACAATTCCCTTTTCCACCGCCGGAACAAAGTTGCGGGGCACGTTCATACCAGACAAGTCCTCATCGAACTCGAAGCCCTTACCTTCCCCAAGAGGGGAGACATCAAAATGAACTTCTGCAAACTGACCCCTTCCGCCTGACTGCTTCTTGTGTCGGTACACTACCCCCTTAACCGACTGCTTGATGGTCTCTTTATAGGGGACTTTGCGGGTTTTCAAGTTAACTTCGACACCAAACTTGCGCTTCAGCTTCTCAACCATCGTTTCTATATGGATTTGACCCATACCTGACATTATGATCTCCCGGGTCTGCGCGTCCCGGTCCAGTTTGAGGGTGGAATCCTCCTCCAGCAGGCGGGAAAGGGAAGTCAATACCTTATCCTCATCCTTCTTGGACTTGGGCTCTATTGCGTAGGACACAAGGGTCGGCAAGGGCTCAACACTCTCAAACCGTATCTTATTTGATTCATCGCACAAGGTGTCCCCAGTGGTCGTTTCTTTTAGCTTGGCAACAGCCACAATATCGCCTGGGCCTGCCTTGGGCATAGACGATTGCTCCCCGCCAGCCACCTGCAGGAGTTGCCCGTATCGCTCCTTGGTTTCTTTTGCGACATTGTAAAAGGATCCGTCTGGTGCCACCGTTCCAGAATAGACCCTGAGAATACTGAGTCTCCCGCTATACGGGTCAGCGATGGTCTTGAAAACCAGGGCCGAAAAGGGATCAGCCGCATCAGGACGGCGCTCCATGCTGTCTCCTGTATCAGGGATGACCCCCACCTTTGCGCCCCGGTCCAACGGAGACGGGAAACAACCATTAACGAAATCCATCAAAAGATCGATCCCAACATTCTTTGTCGCTGAACCGCACACCACCGGGACAAAGGCACGTGAAAGGGTACCAGCTCGCAGTCCCCGCATCAGCTCTTCATCGCTAAGAGATTCCCCCTCCAAATATTTTTCCAAGAGTGAATCATCAGCTTCAGCAATGTTTTCAATCAGGGCCTCATGCTCAGTTGCCACCTGGTCGTGCATTTCGGCGGGAATTTCCCCTACCTTAGCTTTGCCATCTTCTTGATATAAATAGGCCTTCTGGCTGATAAGGTCGACGACTCCTTTGAAGTTTTCTTCTGCTCCTATAGGCAACTGCAAGAGAATGGGCTTTGGGGTGAAGGCCTCGGCCACATCCTTTAGCGTTGCAAAAAAGTCGGCCCGATCCCGATCCATCTTGTTGATAAAGACCACCCTCGGCATCTCGAGTTCGTCTGCAAACTCCCAGGCCTGTTCGGTCTGCACCTTTACGCCATCTATGGCCTCTATAACGACAATGGCACCGTCGGCTGCTTGCAGGCACGACCGGGTGTCTGAGAAAAAATTGGCATCTCCGGGGGTATCGATGACGTTTACCTTGTATTGTTTCCAGGTATACTGATGGAAAGCCGTGCTGATGCTAACGTGGCGCCGTACTTCTTCAGGCTCAAAATCCATCACGCTGCTCCCTTTGTCCACCTTTCCCAAACGATTGGTAACCCCGGCATCAAACAGTAATGCCTCGGCCAGTGAGGTCTTGCCTGCTCCACCGTGGCCAACCAGCCCGATGTTTCTCAATTCGTTAACAGATTCTGTCATGAAAACTCCTCTCCAACTCGTTAATTTTTCACGCTAAACCAAGCTGCGACAACGCCGTACTGCATTCTTTCCAGGTCCCACTCTGTACAGGGCGACGACAAGAGTCAGGCTGGCACTATAACCCATCTCAAGAACAATTTAAGTGCCCATGGCGGCGTTGCGAAACGGTTCAAAATGCTCACATACTACCGTGTATGCTCCGCTTTTTCACCGTTCCGCGCCTTGCTGAGAACCTTTATCTTATAAATAGATCCGAAGTCCCGCCGTCAGGCGGGGCCCTGAACCCTAACCTTATTCTTTAGATGGGTTCTGGACAGGTCGATCGGCAGCAAGGTTGTATGATGTGAGAACTATTATATCTATATTTTGGACAAGAAAAAATCAACCCAAAAGATTTATAGACACGGTAACATTGGGGAATGACCAGGTGACCGCCAAGTTTCTGGTGTTGGGCGAAGAGAAATCTCCATTTCGGAGACAACATTTGGTTATCCGTTGGCAAAGGTAAAGAAAATATGGTATTTTTCCGCTCCAGAGTTCCCCCAACCGGGCGAGCCACCCCGAGAATTAGCTGGTGCCCATCCATAAATAACGTGACAAGTGGTGGGCGCAGCGTAAGTTTCCAATCCATAAATGAGGAGTCTTTTTGATGAGCAAGGCCGCACAAGGGTTTTCGTTGAGGCGTACAGATGGTACTCCGCAGACGGAAACCCGCGGAGAACGCCGCTCATCGGAAAAAGGGCCATTTATGGATGGAAAATAGCTGGGGGAGGAAAAACAACAGCTCATGTCGATCCAGGGATCACCTATGCCGGGATAAGCCGGGAAACCGACCAGGCTTCGAGAATGCGCAGGATACTGGAAAACTTAAGTGAAGATGAGGCTGATACGTACGGACTTGTCCTGTCCTCGTCTAATATCCCATACAGTGTTACCGACAGGGAACATGGTTGGGACATATATGTGCATGATACGGTCTACGATAGAGCCCTCAATGTTATCGAACAATACTTGAAAGAGAATAAGGATGTCCATCCGATCCAGGACACCTCCTCGATCGAGTATGGAAGGACGTTTTCAGGGATATGGGTACCTCTTATCTTGGTAGCATGCCATGTAGCCATCGCAATGAGCCATGACAGCCAGACTATTGTCAGAACATTTGGCTCGGATGCCCATCAAATCTTGCGCGGAGAGTTTTACAGAACTGTGACCTCACTGATGATTCACGCCAATGCCTTGCATCTTGTCGGCAATGTGTTCGGCATTGCCCTATTCGGAACGGCTGTTTGCCAGATAATGGGGCCGGGAGTTGGATGTTTCATGATTCTTGTCACTGGGATAGGCGGCAATTTCGTGAATGCCTTGTTATACCAGAGCGGTCATGTTTCAGTCGGGTCATCAACGGCTGTTTTTGGAGCCGTCGGAATACTGGCGGGATACCAGTTCTTGAAGAGGTTCAGGCGGACCAACAGGTGGACAAAGGCATGGCTGCCACTGGGCGCTGGTGTGGCGCTGCTTGCCTTCCTTGGCAGCGGCAAACATTCTGACCTCACGGCGCACCTCTTTGGCTTTCTTGTCGGGATTGGGGCTGGCGCGCTTTACGGTTTTGCTTTGAAACGACCGGCTGGAAAGATCTACCAGGTATGTTGTGTCCTTGCAGCGTTGACGCTTATTGTCGCATCATGGCTCATAGGATTTCAGGCTTAAAGTCCATGAAACCATCTCAAAACAAGACCAAGAAAAAAAGAGGCCACGGCTCGAAGAAGACGCCCGAGACTATTGCCAGAGATCTGCGCAAAAATAACGATGACGTTGAAGCAGTCATTGCGAGATCAGCGGACCGGCCTTCGTACAGCACGTTTTCAATCCTGGACGGGATATTCCATTGGGGCCTTGTTACTATTTCGTTTCTTGCCCCCTTTGTATTCTTGAAACATATTCACGAATTTACCAACCTTCCGCAATCGGCTTTCATTCAGGTAGGGGTGGTATTCTTGCTTTTTGTGTGGCTGATGAAAAGTTTCATCAACAAAAAGTGCTTCATCCTCAAGTCACCTTTGAATCTTCCTCTCCTTGCCTTTGTTCTGTGGTCTCTTGCTTCTATCATCTATGCCCACAACAGGTATGAAGGGTTTTTGGCCTGGAGTCCCTGGGCTGCATCGGCCTTGATGTTTTTCCTGGTAGTTAATGGAAGCCATGAAAAGAGACGTCTGATTCAGGTGTTG
>JAQYVR010000154.1 GCA_030145395.1 Desulfobacteria bacterium | reverse complement strand
CGCACAAGGAGTCAATGGAAAGGGACTCTTCAAGGCCCAGGGAGCCGGTGATCAGGGCCTTATGTTTGGCTATGCCTGCGATGAAACTCCTGAACTGATGCCCATGCCTATATGCTACGCACACAAACTCACGAAACGTCTGGCACAGGTGCGTAAGAACGGGTCACTCGATTTTCTTCGCCCTGACGGCAAGTCCCAAATCACGATTCAATATGAAAACGGCAACCCCAAACGAGTGGAAGCCGTTGTGATTGCGGCACAACACAGCCCGGACGTCTCCTATGCCAAGTTAAAAGAAGCTATCATCGAGGAAGTTATAAAGAAGGTTGTGCCTAAGAAAATGATCGATGGAAACACCAAATATTTTATTAACACAACAGGCCGCTTCGTGGTCGGCGGCCCAATGGGAGATGCAGGCCTGACCGGCCGAAAGATAATTGTGGATACTTACGGCGGCCAGGGGAGTCACGGCGGAGGGTGCTTCTCGGGCAAAGACCCGTCCAAAGTGGATCGAAGCGCTTCTTATATGGCAAGACATATTGCCAAGAATATTGTGGCAGCAAAGCTGGCCAAGAAATGCGAAGTGCAACTAGCTTATTCTATCGGTGTGGCCCAGCCTGTTTCAGTTCTCGTTGACGGTTTCGGGACCGAGACGATCCCCCGAGAACGGATTTCCAGTATAGTCAGCGAGGTATTTGACCTCAGGCCGGCACCGATCATTAAGTATTTGGACCTGCTACGACCCATCTTCAAAAAAACAGCGTGTTACGGGCATTTTGGTCGCAATGATCCGGACTTTACCTGGGAGAAGACCAATATGGCAGATATATTGAAGAAGAAGGCCGGCATAAAGAAGCCCAGGAAGAAAGCGGTGCGGTCCAAACGTTGACGCTTGGCGATGGTTAATCAGAGAAGTAGTATAACTAAATTATAAAGGAAAGGAAGGCGCTCGAATGGAATATGACGTTAGGGACCTAAAACTGGCAAAAGAGGGAAAGCTGCGCATCGAGTGGGCCAAGCAGAGCATGCCGGTTCTGGATCAGATTCAGGAGCGATTCGCAAAAGATAAGCCCTTAAAGGGGATACGTCTCGGGGCCTGTCTTCATGTTACAACAGAGACGGCAGCCCTGATGCAGACGCTCAAGGCCGGTGGCGCCAGGATCAGGCTTTGTGCTTCCAATCCATTGAGCACCCAGGATGATGTCGCAGCCTCTCTCGTGAAGCACGAGAAGATTCCTGTCTTTGCCATCAAAGGGGAAAACAATAAGACCTATTATGACCATATTAACGCCGTCATCGATCTAAAGCCCATGTATACCATGGATGACGGAGCCGACCTGGTCTCCATACTTCACTCGGAGCGAAAGGAGTTCCTGGACTTTGTTAGGGGCGGGACCGAAGAGACGACCACAGGGATCATCCGCCTCAGGAGCATGGCGGCGGCGGGTGTACTCAAGTACCCTATTGTCGCAGTCAACGATGCCAATACCAAACACCTCTTTGACAACCGATACGGCACCGGACAGAGTACCATAGATGGGATTGTCCGGGCAACAAATCGTCTCCTAGCCGGATCGCGATTTGTGGTTTGTGGCTATGGCTGGTGTGGCCGTGGCGTCGCCATGCGCGCCCGAGGTATGGGCGCCAACGTTATTGTCACAGAGGTAGATCCGTTAAGGGCCCTTGAGGCAGTCATGGACGGTTTCTCGGTAATGCCTGCCAAGCAGGCCGCTAGGATCGGGGACATATTCTGCACACTGACCGGGGATGTTAACGTAATTGGCAAAAACCATTTCAAGGTCATGAAGGATGGTGCAATCGTCTGCAATTCTGGACACTTCAATGTGGAAATAGACCTGGCTGGACTTGAAAGAATGACAAAGAGCAAAAGACAGATCCGCCCTTTCACAATGGAACATGTATTGAAGAACGGCAAGAGGATCAATATACTCGGAGACGGTCGCTTGATAAACCTCGCAGCCGCAGAGGGTCATCCCTCAAGCGTCATGGATATGAGCTTTGCCAACCAGGCCCTCTCTATCGAGTATATGGTGACAAGAAAAAAATCGTTTCCTGTTGAAGTTTATCCTGTACCGCCGGCAATCGACAAGATGATTGCCAAGGAAAAGCTGGCAGCCATGAACATTGCCATTGACACCCTCACGCGTGAGCAGAAGAAATATCTGGCTTCCTGGGATATGGGGACCTAAAAGAACTTCTCTCAATCTCTACTACTGTGCGGCGGAAGGGTGTGGTCTTTTTGGGATTGCCACATTCCAATTGGGACAAAGTCCGCAACTCTGACAGGATGACATGAGCAGTCTGGTTCGGGCCATTGGAAGACGCACGATCAACAGCGTTAACCATATGCTCGATCTCTTCTCTATTGGTCAAGCATATCTGAAACTTGGCCAAGATGAAAAGGCGGTAGGAAGCTGGAAGCGTAGCGCAAAGATTTTTGCCCTGATCGACCAAGCTCATGAACTTCATGAGACTATGAATCACCTGAGAGAGGCCGCACAAAAGGCAGGTGTCGACATTTCAGTCACAGAGGCCTTTGTAGAAAGGTGGCACGAAGGAGAACTCTACGAAAGTCCATGTAGAGAGTAGACACTGTTCAAGACGGCTTCTTCCACCATAGCAAGCACTCAGAATGCCGCAGCCGCTTCCTCGATAGTTTTGTCTGAAATATCCAGCCCCCACAAGTCTGAACCTGCAAAGCAACCTAATCCCAATCGCGATGAGTCCCGGTCTGCCAGGGTTTATCACAACTGCTGAAGCCCACAAAGGGGTCCATGGCCGAGGCGCTTTATCGGTACACCAACACAAGAGGGCCATCCTTTAAAAGCTTGATTTACGCCGCCTTATATGTTAGCGAAGACTTTTTGAGATTTCAGAGGTGTTCTGCACAGCTCTAACCCGCTCAAATTTTCGCAGAAAGGAGCCCTGTTGATGAAAACTAGTCCCAAGTACGTCTATTTCTTTGGTGGTGGCAAGGCCGACGGCAATGCCGCCATGAAAAATCTCCTCGGTGGAAAGGGTGCCAACATAGCCGAGATGGTGAAGCTAGGCATGCCCGTCCCTCCCGGGTACACGATTACCACGGAAACATGTAATGAGTTTTTCAAAAACAACGGCAAACATCCGCCGGGCCTCAAGAAGGAAGCAAATGCCGCCCTAGCCAGGGTTGAAGAAATAATGAACCAAAAATTCGGAGACCCCAAGAACCCCCTCCTTTTCAGTGTACGCTCTGGAGCTCGTGCCTCCATGCCGGGGATGATGGAGACCGTTCTCAACATCGGCCTCACAACCAAGACCATACCTACTTTGATCGCAAAAACGGGTAATCCCCGGTTTGTATACGACGCCTACCGTCGTCTCATTGCAATGTACTCTGACGTGGTTATGGAAAAAGCTGCTGGGATCGAGCCAGAGGAAGGCAAGGGCATCAGGGCCCGGTTAGAGGCACTTATAGACAAAGTGAAGAAAAAGAACGGCTATCAGACAGACCTTGACCTCACAGCAGAAGATTGGGAAGGCCTCTGCGGCCAATTCAAGAATACCGTTAAAAAAGTCCTGGGCAAGCCTTTTCCGGATGATCCAATGAAACAGCTTTGGGGATCCATCGACGCTGTCTTTCA
Source organism: Desulfobacteria bacterium (assembly GCA_030145395.1). Lineage (GTDB taxonomy): Bacteria > Desulfobacterota > Desulfobacteria > Desulfobacterales. The sequence continues at coordinate 8,245 of JAQYVR010000154.1, read as the reverse complement.
ATCCTGGTTCGGCAAGCGTGCTGTATCATATCGTCGAATCGAGAAACTTCCCGATCATTGGGGCACAGCCGTCAATGTGCAAACCATGGTCTTTGGAAATATGGGAGACGATTGCGCCACAGGTGTAGCCTTCACCCGGAACCCGGCCACAGGTGATAATAATTTCTATGGGGAATGGCTGATCAATGCCCAGGGAGAAGATGTTGTTGCTGGCATCCGCACCCCTTTTGCAATTAATAACGTCTCCAAGGTATCCTCAAATAAGCACCTTCCCACGCTTGAAGGGACTATGCCTAAGCTTTATAAACAGCTCGATCGAATCAGGCGCAAGCTGGATACGCATTATAAGGATATGCAGGATATCGAGTTTACGATTCAAAACGACACCCTTTACATGCTTCAGACCAGGGTCGGAAAACGGAACGGCCCGGCAGCCATTAAAATGGCCACCGACATGGTGAAACAAGGGCTGATCTCAAAGAAGATGGCTGTTTCCCGCGTTAGGCCCGAACAACTCGATGAACTTCTTCACCCCATGATAGATCCCAAAGCAGAAAAAGTAGCGAAGAAACTCGGCGGCGGCCTTCCGGCCGGTCCGGGCGGAGCCGTTGGCAAGATCGTCCTGACTGCGGACAAGGCCGAAGAACTCGGCACAAAGGGAGAGAAAGTCGTGTTGGTTCGGGAAGAAACCTCGCCGGAGGATGTCCACGGCATGAAGCCCGCCCAAGGCATTCTGACGTCCAAGGGTGGTATGACGAGCCATGCTGCTTTGGTCGCAAGAGGTTGGGGCAAATGCTGTATTGTCGGCTGCGGTGACATCACCCACGTTGACATCAAGAAGAAGACCGTGAGCTTTGGCGGCAGGGTCCTTAAGGAGGGAGACTGGATCAGCATGAACGGGACCAAGGGTGCTGTCTACGAAGGCGTACTCCCACTTATAACCACTGGTCCCGAGAAAACCCCCGGTTTCAAGAAGCTCATGACCTGGGCTGATCAAATACGAACCCTTGGTGTCCGGACAAACGCCGACACGCCTGAAGACGCCAAGGCTGCCATTGCATTGGGCGCTGAGGGCATCGGTTTGACCAGAACCGAACACATGTTTTTCGGTGATCGCATGTGGGCCGTGCGAGAAATGATCATGGCAGAAGACGCAAAGGGCCGTGAAAAGGCTCTTCGTAAACTGCTGCCCATGCAGCGCAAGGATTTCTATGGCATCTTCAAGGTCATGGCCGGTCGTCCCGTAACAATCAGGCTGCTGGACCCGCCCCTGCACGAGTTTGTCCCCAATGAAAAGCCTGCGCAAAAAGAGATGGCCGCCCGGCTTGGCGTTCCGGTTAAGACCGTAACCGCCAAAGTCGATTTTCTGTCTGAGTTTAATCCCATGCTCGGTCACAGAGGCTGTCGGCTGGGCATAACCCACTCCGAAATCACGGCCATGCAATCTAGAGCCATCTTTGAAGCCGTGGTCAAGTGCCGCAAGCAGAAGATCAAGGTCTCCCCGGAAATCATGGTCCCTTTGGTGGGAACCGAGGCAGAATTCATAGACCAGAAGACGATTATCGACAGAGTAGCTCGGGAGGTCATGAAGAAAACCAAAGTAAAGTTCAAGTACATGGTGGGAACCATGATCGAGGTGCCAAGGGCGGCCCTGGTCGCGGATCAGATTGCCCTTGAAGCCGAATTTTTTTCATTCGGCACCAATGACATGACTCAGATGACCTTCGGATATTCCCGCGATGATGCCGGTACTTTCCTGCCCGACTATGTTGAAAGGAAGATCTTGCCGGATGATCCATTTCAAAGCATTGATAGGGACGGGGTCGGGGAACTCATGGAAATCGGTGTGAGTCGTGGTCGTGCTGTTCGCAAGGATCTCAAGATAGGGATCTGTGGGGAGCATGGCGGAGAGCCCAGCTCAGTGACCTTCTGCCATCAGATCGGGCTCGATTATGTGAGCTGTTCACCCTTCCGGGTGCCTATCGCAAGGCTGGCGGCCGCCCAGGCAGTTCTGGCTGACCAGAAGAAAAAGAAATAGAAGTATATTCAGTCTATGTGAAACATAAAGCCCCGTCTATTTAGCGGGGCTTTATGCTTTTGTCATTCAGTAGGTTTCAGTCAGTTTCACGCCCTGAGCCTCAGACCTTACGCACTTATCCTTTCAGCTCTTCCTCGCGGCACCCCTAAAGTAATTATGGTACTGTCAAGTGCGGCCGAAAACCCGTTGATATCACACTCGATTCGTGCCATTATTATTCTCCAGTGAAGAGTGATCTGTTATCAGTTGTGGTTTCATATTCTGTATACAGTCTGCTATTTTTCGAAAGAAGGGAGGAGGTTCAGGTATTGAATGTTACCATAATACTAGCTCACCCAGATAATCAGAGTTTCAACCACGCAATCGCTACAAGTGCCCTGAATCAGTTGGAAAAGAACAGGCATAGTGTCATCTTTCATGACCTTTATGCTGAGCAGTTTAACGCTATTCTTCCATCCGTGGAGATTCCCAACGAAGTTTCGCTGCCGCCGGACATAAAGAACCATTGCGATGAGATCAGCATTGCAAATGGCATCATCATCGTTCATCCCAATTGGTGGGGGCAACCACCGGCAATTCTAAAGGGTTGGGTTGATCGTGTTATGAGACCAGGTGTTGCCTACAAGTTCCTCGATGGAGACACGGGAGAAGGAATACCAGTTGGCCTTTTGAAGGCGCAAACAGCCATTGTATTCAATACAGCGAATACGCCAGCAAAGAGAGAACGCGAAACCTTTGGTGATCCTCTTCAACTTCTTTGGGAAAATTGTATCTTCGACCTCTGCGGTGTTCCCACTTTCTATCGGGAAATGTTCACCGTTGTGGTTACTAGCACATATGATGAGCGTCAAGGTTGGCTGAGAAAGGTTGCACAGGTCGTTGACACGTATTTTCCGGCTGACGAGGAGAATAACGGAAGATAATATTTCTCTGCACCTGAAAGCGATTTGGAATCGGGAATAGATCTCTAATCTTGATATTTCAGGTTGCGAGATATCATTTGAGAACATTTGACACGCGGCAGATGATCTGGCCAATGGACTTTCCGGTGGGTTAGTGTTCATGATGACCTCACAGAACAAATTGCGTGAGAAATGGCCATGGAACTCAGAGTTCCTTCGAGTCTTCACGATCGTGTCCGTTGTCATCGGCATTGTGGCAGCTGGAGCGCTGTATCCTTTATTTGGATTTAACGCCCTCTACTTCCTGCTCGCTGTTCCATGTTGCCTCTTACCCCGCTTCATTTATGGCATGGTGGGCAAGAAGGTCGCCGCACTGAGGGACTCGACCTCTGTTCAAGACGGTGAGGTCGTCGAGAGCCTGATGGTTATTGGACGAATACAGTCCCCGGGTGTCGCGGTTCTGCGGGGGTCTGAGCTTATCCTATCACCCATTGTGGGCAAGGGCTGCACCGTCCCATTAGGGGATATCATCTCGGTTCGAGAAAGCAGCTGGTTGCCCGGCAAATACTTATGGGGGAAAAAAGCATTCCTCCTCGACACGCCGAACCCAACCCGTCTTGCCTTTGCAGTGCCCGAGTCAATTGGCAAGCGGTGGTCCAAGAAGCTTGCCAGAGCGGCAGAAGAAGCCACCTTGAAGCAGACTGCACTAATGAGTGATTACGGCCATGAATTACACGCAACCGAATCACGTTATCCCACCAAGATAGATTTATGGTTGGGTGTTCTTCTCCTTTCCTTTTCACTCTTTTGCCTATACGTCCCCATAATACTTTTTTCAGAACCAGTACATCTGTTAGTAAAGATATTTGGCTCGATATTCTTTCTCGCAATGGCCGGCGTTATCCCGTGGATTCTTTTTGGAACACTCTATATCCTAACTAAGGAACATCTGATTATTCGATGTTTGTCCATGCGGTATCCTATACCGCTTAGTGATATCTATGAGGTCTTTCCTACCCATAATCCACTTTCTGCGCCGGCATGTTCATTAGATCGTCTTCGCGTTAAATTCGAAGGCTCCAGGTTTGGCGCACTTATCTCCCCTAAGGATAAAACGGAGTTTATCCATGATCTTCTTTCACGTTGCCCTCAACTTATTCGAGACAATAATAGGCTGATTCTAAGGCCCGACACTTAGCATCAGCTTGTGTAGATACGGATGTACGCTTGACACTGGAATTTCTTGTCTAAACAAGGTATATTGATACAATTATTAAGAGCGGGAACCGGAAGCCCTTGTGGGCTTTTGTTCGCATTCGGCCGAATACCCCGCAGCTTGCGGGGAGCTTTATTTTGATACAATCAAAGTGAAATAAATTCCGAATGACTGCAAGAGAGAAATCGCCCCAGCATTCGTCACAGGATCTCACTGTGATAACGACACATGTCAACGCCGATTTTGATGCGTTTGCGTCTATGCTGGCGGCCCAGAAACTCTATCCTGAAGCCCTTGTAGTCTTTCCCGGTTCCCAGGAGAAGAATCTGAGGGACTTCTTTGTAAAATCGATGGTGTACCTGTACAACATCGTAAGAATCAAAGATATCGACCTCAACGCCATAAAGCGACTCATATTAGTAGACACCCGCCAGGCAAGCCGTATTGGAAAGTTTGCCGGTATAGTGCATCGGCCAGAACTGGAGATTCACATATATGACCATCATCCGGCAATGCCCGACGACCTCTCCGGCACCATCGAGGTCGTTCAGATGACCGGTGCAACCATCAGCATCTTGACAAAAATATTGAGGGACAAGGGAATTCCCATCTCCCCAGAGGAAGCCACGATTATGGCTTTGGGTTTGTACGAGGACACTGGTTCGTTCACATTCATTTCCACAAAAGAGGACGACTACCTTGCTGCAGCATATCTCCTTTCCAAGGGCACCAATCTCAACGTGGTGGCGGACATTATCATCCGGGAAATGACGCCGGAACAGGTCCGTCTACTGAACGATATGATTGAGAGAGTCGCTCATCACACCGTAAACGGCATTGACGTGGCTTTCACCAGTGTCTCATCCGAAACCTATATAGGTGACTTTGCCTTCCTGGTTCACAAACTCAAGGACATGCAACATCTGGAAGTAATCTTTGCCTTGGCCAGCATGGAGAATCGTGTATACATTGTCGCTCGAAGTCGCCTGCCGGAAGTGGACGTTGGCGAGATAGCCATGGTTTTTGGCGGCGGCGGACATCCTTCAGCCGCTTCAGCGACCGTTAGAGGACAGACGCTGATCCAGGTCGAAGAGAAGCTCCTCGGTCTCTTGAACCAATTCATAAAACCCAAGCGCTCAGCCAGGGACCTCATGTCATCTCCTGCCATACATGTGGGGCCGGAAGTTACTCTGAAGGAAGCCAACCGACGCCTCACCCGATACAATGTGAATGTCCTCATCGTACTCCAGTCTGACGCGCTTCTCGGCATGATCTCTCGTCAGGTCATTGAAAAAGGCCTCCATCATAAACTCGAAGACGTGCCGGTGCGTGAATACATGACAACGCACATCGATACTGTTAGCCCTAATGCCGCACTGTCCGAAATTCAGGAAAAGATCATAGGGAATAAACAGCGCCTGCTTCCTGTGGTGGAGCATGGCCGTGCCGTGGGAGTCATTACAAGAACCGACTTGCTCAACACGCTTGTAAGCGAACAGGCGCGTATTCCTGAATTTGAAGTAGACAGAAAAGAATGGGAGGCCGGTGCGCGGCAAAGGCATGTGACCAAGTTCCTCATAGAACGTCTCCCTAAAGAAATCATTGAACTGCTCAGGGTCGTTGGAAGCGTTGCCGATTCACTTGACTACAATGCTTACGCCGTAGGCGGCTTTGTGCGCGACATTTTTTTGTACGAACAGAATTTTGACATCGACGTCGTCATTGAGGGTGATGGCATCGAGTTTGCCAAGGCGTTAGCTGCTTCACTGGAGGGTCGAGCTCGAGCTCACGAGGTGTTCAAAACGGCTGTCGTGGTCCTGCCAAATGGCCAAAAAATCGATGTGGCTACGGCCCGTCTTGAATATTACAAGTCACCCGCGGCACTTCCCACCGTGGAGACAGGTTCCATAAAACTGGACCTCTATCGAAGAGATTTTACCATCAATACCCTTGCCATAAAACTCAATCCGGACGGATTCGGCACAGTCATCGATTTCTTTGGTGCCCAACAGGATCTTAAGCGAAGAGTGATCCGTGTTTTACACAACCTGAGCTTCGTGGAGGATCCTACTCGGGTTTTCAGGGCTATCAGGTTTGAACAGAGGTTTGGTTTTAAAATCGGAAAACTTACTTCAGGGCTTATTGAAAACGCAGTTAGAATGGACTTTTTCAGGGAGCTGGGCGGACGACGGCTATTTTCGGAACTCCGCCAAATCTTGGATGAGGACAAGCCTGTTATGGCCTTGCGCCGCATTAACCAATTCAATCTTTTGAAAGTGATTCATCCAAAAATCGTCTACAACGCGGCCCTGGAAGCACTCCTCTATTCAGTCGAAAAGGTCCTCACGTGGCACAAATTGCTTTTTCTGGAAGAACCTTGTCAAGGGTCGATGGTTTATTTTTTGGCCCTTATGAGATCTTTTGATCAAGGGGATGCTGAAGGCTTATGTCACCGCCTTCAGCTCACTCCGCGGTACCGAAAAGTCTTGATCACTGAGAAGGCAAAGGCAGAGGAATTCCTGAAATGGATGGGTCCCCCACAAACATTTAAGAACAGTGACCTTCACAGGAAGCTTCGCCCGTTTCACACAGAGACCCTGCTCTATATCATGGCAAGTGCCACTCGCGAGTCGAGCAAGCAGGCCATTTCTCACTACATTACCAGGTTAAGATCGGTAACGACATTGTTAGACGGGAGGTATCTCAAGGAGATAGGCGTCAAACCCGGCCCCGTCTACCGTGAGATTTTAGAGAGTCTTCTTGATGCACGCCTAAACGGCGAGGTGAGTACTCTCCTTGATGAAGTAGAATTTGTGCGAAAGAATTGGAAGGTGTAGTGGCGCTATGTTTTACGGTTTCAACCTTAACAAATTGGTGGTCATGATCGTGCCCCTTCTCTTTGCCGTAACGATTCACGAGGTGGCCCACGGTTGGATGGCCAATCGTCTGGGAGACCCCACAGCCAAATTGTCCGGAAGGCTCAGTTTAAATCCGATAAAGCACCTCGACGTCATGGGATCTTTCCTCCTTCCACTGTTGTTGCTGCTGGCGAAATCGCCTATTATTTTCGGATATGCCAAACCAGTCCCCGTCAACTTCATGAATCTTCGAAACTATCGCAGAGATACGATCCTTGTTGCCTCAGCCGGGGCTGCCTCCAATATTGTCACTGCCCTTTTGTGCGGTGCTGCCTTTCAAGTCCTGCTCCATCTCAGCCCCTTTTGGACTGAATCTGTCCTCCGGCTTGTTGTTCGGGACTTGTTTTATATGCTCGGATATAGTGTTCTTATTAACTTAATCCTGGCCGTCTTTAACATGATACCTGTCCCGCCTCTGGACGGGAGCCGAATACTCGCAGTGGTGTTGCCCCCGCAATATGCTGCATATTTTGCACACATAGAGCGTTTTGGCATGATTATCCTGATTTTTCTCCTTTTCACAGGCATGCTAAATGGTATAATGTCGTTTTTTCTGGAACCGATGCTCCGTATTTTCCTGGGGAATCAAGGGATGTCGATATTTCTGCACTACATTATGAGTTAGGAATTTGACAATGGCAAAGAAAAGAATTCTGAGTGGTATGCGCCCCACAGGCCCGCTCCATTTGGGTAACCTGCATGGTGCACTGGCAAACTGGAAGAAGATGCAAGAGGATTATGAGTGTTTCTTTTTCATAGCTGACTGGCACGCCCTGACCAGTGATTATGATATGACGGCTCCGATTCAGGACCATATCATGGATATCTTCATGGATTGGTTGAGCGTGGGACTTTCACCGGACAAATGCACCATGTTTGTTCAGTCGCAGATCAAGGAACATGCCGAACTCTTTCTGCTCCTCGCCATGATCACTCCCCTGCCCTGGCTGGAGCGAAATCCCACGTATAAGGAACAGATCGCCCAGTTGAAGAACAAAGACCTGTCCACGTTTGGCTTCCTAGGCTATCCCGTACTTCAAGCAGCCGATATTATCATATACAAGGCAAACGGCGTCCCCGTTGGGATAGATCAAGCTCCCCATGTGGAGCTCACGAGAGAAATCGCCAGGCGTTTCAACCATTTTTATGGCGATATCTTCCCGATCCCCGA